>CALEKU010000104.1 GCA_937902745.1 uncultured Armatimonadota bacterium | reverse complement strand
CCGCGGAGGCGGGCTTGAATACCAGAAGCCGGGACTTCAGTCCACGGCACCAACGCCCGCGGCAGGGGGTGAGGGCTCCGAGCGGCGGCGGCGACTACCCCACCCGCCGGTGGTACACAAACCACTCCGCCACCAGGATCACCAGGGCAAGAGTGGCGACCCACGGCCAGACCTCGCGGCGCACCCGCAGGCGGGCCGCCGGGTCGGTGTCCTGCCGCTCCGCCGCCGGGGATTTGTCGCCCTTCTTCTCCGGGTCAGGCGCATCCGCTACCGAGAACGCCGGCTTCTCCACCGGCGCAATGTTCGACTCGCCCACCGAAAGCAGCGAGACCGCAAACGACTGCCGGTAGTCCTTGCCCACCGCGGTATAGACCCCGGCGCGCGTCGCCCGGTCATAGAGCGCGGTAGCGCCCGCCGCCGGCGCGGGCAGCGTGTCCTTACCGCCATCGGGGCGCGTGATCGTCAGCGGCCCCGCGGCCGCCGTCGCCGCCAGCGTCACCACCTCGCCGGGGCGCGTCACGCCGCCGTTGTCGCCCGGCCGCGCCGTCAGCCACAGCAGCGCGTTCGTCAGGAAGATCGGAAACGCCGGCCGCAGCGCCATATCAGACTCCCACGACGCAAACCCCACATACACCGCCCGGGTCGCGCCGCGCTCCCCCGCCACCACCAGCGGCCCCGCGTCCGCCTCCACCAGCGTCTGCCCCCACACCGCCGGCTTTACCTGCCGCGCGCCGCGCAGGTTCACATTTGCCAGGTCCACGAAGCGCATCAGCGGATGCCCGCGGTCCCAGTCCAGTATCTGCGGCTGCTCCACATCCGGACCCGCCGTGGCGACCGGCGTCTCCTTGCTCCCGGGCTTACCCCCCCAGAACAGGTAGCGTCCCGGCGGCAGGTCTTCCGGGGGCGTCGCCTCGTCGAACACCGTCAGGTCATGGCTCGCCGAGTCCGCCGCCTGGTACGCCGACGGCGCAACGCGGTTCAGGGTCACGTACGCCTCCAGGTTCAGCGCCCGCTCCAGGAAAACGTTCCCCTCCGAGACCAGCAGCACATCAATCGCGCGCCGCGGCGGCACCGCGATCTGCGCTGTGTCGTCCGCCTTCAGGTCGTCCTTCACATCCAGCCGCGCCGTGACGATCCCGCCCTCCGGCACATTCAGCCGCTCGAACACCTCCGACTTACTCTGCCCCGGGTCCAGCACGACCTCATGCGCCGCCACCAGGTTGTTCCCCAGCCGTATCTCCAGGGGCAGGACGCGCCGCTGCTTACCGAAGTTCTGCACCGTCACGAACGCCTCGCGCCCCGCGCCGCCGGACAGAGCATCCCGCACGTCAAACGCCGTGATACCCACGTTCTCCGAGCGCTTGCCGAACGTAATCTGCCCCACCGTCGCCCCGCCGAGCGTCATCTCCTCCAGGCGCCCGTAGGCGCCGTCCGAGAGCACCGTCACCTGCGCTCCGGCCCGCGACGCCACCTGCGACGCCGCGAACGTGATCGCCTCGCGCATGTCCCCGCTCGTGTCGGTCGGCCGGGCCTCCGCCAGCGCCCGCAGCAACTTCTCCGACTCCACCGTCAGCGGCGCCAGCAGCACCGGCTTCTCCGCCGCCAGCACCACCGCCACCGCGTCCCGTGCATCCTTTCGCCGCGCCAGGCTCTGCGCCTCGCGCACCGCGGCCTCAAACCGCGTTCCGCCCTCGTCGGTGGCGTTCATCGAGGCAGAGGCATCCAGCACCAGCGCCGTCGTCTTCCCGCCCAACCCGCTCGCCCACAGGAACGGCCGCGCCAGCGCCGCCACCAGGAACAGGCAGACCAGGAGTTGCAGCACCAGGAGCAGGTTTCGCTTGAGCTTCTGAAACGGAGCGTTCGCCTGCGTATCCTGCAGCGCCGCCTGCCACAGCATGACCGAGGAGACCGTGTGGTCACGCCGCTTCAGCCGCAGCAGATACAGCAGCGTAATAGCCCCGCCGACAAGCGGCAGGAGGAGCAGGCTGAGCGGGGCGATGAGGTTCATACGGCGTTACATTCGGCGGATGTCTACGGAAGGAACGATGACGGCGACAATGCGGGCCACGCCCCCGGACCACGGCGGCAACCATCCGGCGGCGGCAGCGGGCTTCTTAACCATTAGCCGCGTATTCAATCGCCGGCTCCAACGCGGGCGATGGCGGCAACGGGCGCCACACGCTCCAGGTGGGCGATCGTCGTCCCGTTCGCGTGGTGTTCCTTCTGGCAGCGAATGTACTCTATCACCTTGGAAAGTCCCGCTGGCCCAACCGGAAAAAGAGCTCTGGGTGCTGCTGGTTAGCCAGCCGAGAGGACGACCCCTTCATCGCCTTCACAAGCTCGGAAATAGAAACCGCCGTCGAGAAGCGGGCCAGTACGTGTTCACAGCCAGGACCGGGCACCGATACTCTTCGCCGACTATCCTCACCTGGGGGTAAACAATCTCCTGTACCGCCGGCGTCAACCGGGGCAAGCGGTCATAGGTCGCCCAGACAAGGTGCAGATGTACCGCGTTAAATACGTCTGCCACGCCTTCGTCGTCTCCCGATTACAACGGCCCAACAACGACACCGGCACCGCTCCCTATCACGGCACCTGCCCCCGAACGCCGAAGGCGGGCTCCGGTATTCGATTATTCGATGGCTGGTACGGCTTATCCGTAACCGCATCTCGACCGACGGGCTGCGGCAACCACCTGACGCAATCCTGGCACGGGGCGGCTACGGCTTACCTGTACCTGCCTACATTTACCGGAGCCCGCACCGACGAAGCGGAGCTTCGCTCGCGGAGGCGGGCTTCTCAACCGTAGCCGGGACTTCAGTCCACGGCGACAACTACGCCGCCATCTCCTCAGTGGTCTCGTTCAGCGCTGTCTGCGCCGGATGCACAAACAGCGGAAGGCGCCGCAAAAGCCGCCCCCCCGTCCGAATCTCAACCGCGTGCGGACCGAAGCGGTGGAACGGCACCTCGAAGAGCGCCAGGTCGAGCTGCGCCGACTCGCGCGGAAACTCCTCCGCGGGCGGGATGCCGAAGCGCACCCGGGTAACCTCCCCCGAGACCATCCCGTCCGGGTCCGTCACACTCAACTCCAGCGAGTGCTCCTTCCCCTTATCCTCAGGTGCCACCTCCAGATCCAGAAACACCGACAGCGACTCCAGCGTTACCGGCACCGAATCCAGATAGATGTCCTCGAACAGCCCCAGAAGGTCCACCCGGCCGTCCGGATGCTTGCGAATCTCGTCGATCAACAGCGCACAGGCTACCTGCATGGCGTCAGCGCCCCTCTCCTGAAGAAGTACCGGCGCCCGAAGGCGGCACGTTCCGCCGGTACGTCCGCAGGAACGACCGCAGGGTAACAAAGACCGAGCCCGCATAGACCGGCAGGGCGACCAGCAGAGTCCAGCCCACCAGCGGCAGGTCCGAGCGGAACGCCGACACCGCCACGAACGTCAAAACCCCGATCCCGAACAGGTGGCGCGCGGCATAGAGCACAATCAGCCGCTGGAGCGCGGCGCGGCTCAGGCGCATCGGGGGGAGGCTGCGAGGAATCACGGCCGCGCCGGACCCTTCCCCGCGGCGGCGGCCCGCCGGGCCCGCTTCTGCTCCCGCTCCGCCGCTTCCACCTCCGCGCGCCACGCAATGTACTCGGGGTTCTCAGCGCGCATGCGGTTCACCAGCCGGATGATGCCCCACTGCACGATCAGGGCCACCGCAGCCAGCGGAATCATCGCCGCGTAGCGCCCGCTGAAGGCGTACATCACCGCAAGCGACGAAAGGAAGAGGAGCGCAACCATGCGCGAGATGAGGGTGAAGAGGTCCGCCGGGTCGATCTTGGGGTGCGGCGGCGTCGGCGCCCCGGCGCCCGCGTCTTCGGCGCCCGAGGCGGGCGCCTCGGCCGACGGGGCCTCCTCCGCCTGCGCGCCGGCGTCCGCCGCCGGCTCCACTTCTGCTGCTGCTTCTGCGCGGGGTGTCACACCCTTATTAAACCACGCCCGGCGTTACTTAAGCAGACCGGAGCTTCGGAGCGTCTTGAGGAGCAGGTCCTCGAACGGGGCGTCCGTGGTGGTGCGGATATAGTCCATGTTGTAGCGGGCGGCGATGTCCGAAAGGTGCCCACAGAAGGTGTTCAGCGCCTCGCGGTAGCGCGCCAGGAGCTGCGGCGTGACACTGATCTCGCGCGCCTCGCCCGTCTCCGCGTCCACCAGGCGCAGGTCGCCCGTCAGGTCCGGCTCCACCTCATCCGGGTCCAGTATCTGCACCAGCGCCACCTGGAAGCGGCGCGCCAGCAGCGCCCGCACGCCCTTCTCCCAGTTCTGGTCAAAGAAGTCGGACATCACCACGCACACGCCGGGCGACTGGGCGCGCTGGGCGTAGTTCTGGAGCGCGTGCGAAAAGTCCGTGCGCCCCCCCGGGCGCAGGGTCTCCAGGTACGAGAACATCGTCGGGACCGAGGCCCGCCCGCGGAGCGTCGGCACCCGGCGGCCCAGCGTCTGCGCGAACCCCGCCACGCCCACCCGGTCATAGCGGATCAGACCGACATAGCCCAGCGCCGCCGCGACCTTGCGCGCGTAGTCGAACTTGGTGATCCGCCCGGCCTCCGGCGCGCCGGAGAAGTCCATGCTCTGCGAAGCGTCGATGAGCAGGTGGACCGACAGGTCCTCCTCCTCCACGAACAGCTTCACAAACAGACGCTCCAGCCGGGCGAACGCCTTCCAGTCCACGTACCGCAGGTCGTCGCCGGTCGCGTACTCGCGGAAGTCGGCAAACTCCACGGACGAGCCGCGCTTGGGCGAGCGCTTCTCGCCCTTCATCCGTCCGGGGAAGGGCTGGCGGGCCGTGACGGAAAGCCGCTCCAGCTTCCGCAGGAACTCCGCATCGAGAAGGGGGCCGGAGGGCACGCCGCCCGCTGCTGCCATCGTGAAAATCCTCTCTCCCAGACGCTGCGGAAGCCCCTACGCCTCCGCTGCGTCCTCCGCTGCCGCTACTGGTGCTGCTGCTGTTGCTGTATCGTCGAGAATGCGCACCGACCGCACATGGTCAAGCCGGAAGTTACGGTAGTCATCCCGTAGTCCGCAGTGCCCCGCCACATACCACACGCCGTCGTCGCGGTAAACCCTGTCTATTTCGACGCGGCGCCGCGTCCATTCGTTCCGGCGCGCTACAAAGTACTCAATCTCCACGGGCCGCTCCCCGCCCCAGGCCGCTTCCAGCAGGCGGCGTGTCCGGCCCACCGGGAACGGCGGGTCGCCGTGCCCGTCTTCTGAGTCGCCCACCTCGCCCGGAAGGTTGGGAGGAGCTAATTCCGAGGCCAGCGCCGCCGCAAGCGCCACCGCTCTCCCGGCAACGAAGTCCGGCACCTCCGCCTCCACCCGCTCCACGGCGCTCTCCAGCACCGAAACCTCAAGGTCCCCCAGGAGTGCAGGGTCCTCCGCACCCAGGCGCGCCAGCGCCCGCAGCCCTGCCAGCGTTGCCAGCACCTCCGCGGACGTCAGCGGCACGCGGTAGAACGCATCGGCGGGAGCGGCAGCGGTGGTGTTGTCCGTGTCGGAGGAGGGCATGAGGAGTAAAAGAGGCGTCGCGGCTACGGCGGCGGCGAGCCCGCCGTAGCCGCCGCGGCAGCCGCGGCCGGGGGCGGCGGTGGCAGCGGCGAACCGGCCGGGGGAGGCGTCGTGGCATAGGGGAGATGCGCCGCCGCGCTCGCCTCTGCCTCCTGCAGAAGCTGCTGGGCGTGCGCCCGCCACTCCGAGTGCGGATACAGGCGCAGGAACTCGCCGAAGATGCCCACGGCGTTCTGCGGCTGGTTTAGCTTCTGGAAGTGCAGCTTCCCCAGGCGCAACAAGCCCATCTCGGCCTCCCGCGCCCCGGGGAAGTCGCGGCATAGCTCGGAGAGCGCCCGCACCGCCAGCGGGTACTGGCGCGCCTCCTCGCACGAGGACGCCACCCGCTGCAGCAGCGCGGGGGACAGGGGGAACGCCTCGAAAGCCTGGCACGCGTCCCCATACACGCCTGCCACCGCGGCCACATCGCCCTGCCGCAGGTACAGGCGCAGAGCATCCATAAAGTGCCGGTGCGCCTCCTCCCCCTGGCGCAGGTGGGCGCACACCCGGCCCAGTGCGCGGTGCGCGTTGGCATCGTCCGGCTTCCCGCTCAGGAAGCGCCGGTAGTAGTCGGCCGCCTCCGCGAAGCGGCCCTCCGCCGCGGCCTTCTCCGCGTCCTCCAGATTGTATTCGTGGCGGCTCTCCTCGCGCATCCGGAGCGGGATGGCGATCACCAGGCCGTACAGAAACCCCCCCACGTGCGCCCAGTTCGCCACCGTGTCCGACCGGCCGCCGTCTGAGAAGGACGACACCCCCAGGAACACCTGGTACGCCGCGAACAGGCCCACCGCCCATACCGCCGGCACCGAGAACAGGAGCAACACCCGCACCTGCGCCCGCCAGTAGCGCACGGCGAACAGGCCCAGGATGGCGAAGATCGCCCCGGACGCCCCCACCAGGGGGACGCCTGCCGCGCCCGCGAGCAGGGGAGTGGACGCCAGCATGACGTGCAGCAGGCCCGCCGCCACGCCGCCGCCGACGTAGAACAACAGGAACTCCAGCCGGCCCAGCGCCTCCTCCACATGCGGGCCGAACAGCCACAGCCCCAGCATATTGGAAAGGAGGTGGACCCAGTTCCCGTGCAGGAAGACATGGGTGAAGAGGGTGAGCAGGGTCGCGGAGCGCGGCACCATGCCCCAGGAGGCGGCGACCTCGTCGGAGAGCTTGTCTCCGGCGAGGGTCATCGCAAACAGGAGGACGTGCGCGAGCAGCAGCCCGGCCGTGACGGCCGGAAAGCCCGCCATACCCGACAGGCGGCGGCGGCGCAGGGGGATGAGCGGCGCCACGAAGGCCGCCAGCACCACCGCGACCATTATGTACACCAGCGGCATCGCCGTCATAGGTCAGTTTGGTCGGCCATCGCTCCCGGAAACGGCGAGAGGAGCGTCGAAAAACGGCGCCCCGTCAGGCCGGAAGCGCCGCAGCGCGCTGCCAATCACTGACGTGCGCGATAATCCGTTGTACCACATCCGCCGTTTGAATCCCCTCGGCCTGCCCCTCGAAGTTGAGCAGCACCCGGTGGCGCAGCGCCGGGACCGCGACGGCGTTGATATCGTCAATGGCAACGTTCGCGCGGCCCGCCACCGCCGCTCGCACCTTGGCCGCGCGCACCAGCGCCTGCGCTCCGCGCGGGCTGGCCCCGAAGCGCACGAACTGCTTCACGATGTCCGGCGCGTTCGCCGCGTCCGGGTGCGACGCCAGCACCAGCGCCGCCGCATGGTCGCGCACATGCGGCGCCACGGGAAGCGCGCGGGCGAACGCCTGCATCGCCAGCACCTCCTGCGCCCCCATCACCTTCGACACCGTGGGCGTCGCTGCCCCGGTGGTCCGGTCCACGATCGCCGAGATCTCCGCCAGCGTGGGCGAGGGGACGAACAGCTTGAACTGGAAGCGGTCCATCTGCGCCTCGGGCAGCGGATAGGTCCCCTCCATTTCGATCGGGTTCTGCGTCGCCAGCACGAAGAACGGCTCCTCCAGCCGGTGCACCTTGCCCGCCACCGTGACGCTGTGCTCCGCCATCGCCTCCAGCATCGCGCTCTGCGTCTTCGGCGTCGCCCGGTTGATCTCGTCCGCCAGCACGATGTTGGCGAACACCGGCCCGCGCTGGAACTCGAACGAGCGCCGACCGTGCTGCTCGTCCTCAATCAGGATGGTGGTACCGGAGATGTCGGCGGGCATCAGGTCCGGCGTGAACTGGATACGTGAAAACTGCAGGTCCATCACCTGCGCCAGCGTCCGCACCAACATGGTCTTGCCCAGCCCCGGGACACCCTCCAGCAGGACATGCCCGCCGGAGAACAGGCAGATCAGGACGTTCTCCACCGTCTCGTGCTGCCCGACGATGACCTTGCCCATCTCGCCGCGCACCCGCGCAAACCACTGCTGGAACGCCTGCGCTTGCGCCTGCACGTCCGCGGCCGTTACCGCCGCCGCGGGCGGCATCCCGCCCGTGTTGCTCTCCCCCGAACCGTTCCCGTTCTCCGTCACACTGGCTCCTTCTTGCCGACACCGTAGCGGGCGGCGGCGAACTTCAAGACCGCCTCGACATAGCCCCGCAGGTCCGTGTCCCGGGTGCGGCGCTCCCAGCGGTGGTCGTGGCTCAGCACCACGATCGGCGACTCCTGTGCCTGCCCGTCCTTCACCGGGAACGCCATCGGGTCCCCATTCGTTTCGCGAGCGAAGAAGAAATAGGGATACGCGGCGTCCTTGCCGTGAAGGGCGTCCTGGGCGCGCAGCTCCAGGTTCTGCGACAGCATCTCGTCAGTGGACCAGACGAGGGTCCGCACCTCGTCCCCCTCGCCCGGCAGGCGGATCTTCAGCGCCATGCCGTCGGACTCCCGGAGCAGCGCCCGCAGGGAAGCGGGCATCTTGATGTCCAGGCTTCCTTCCACCCACTCCAGTTCCGACTCCGTCGCCGGGTTCGCAAAAACGCCCTCCGACGAATAATCCTGCACCAACTCACGCCACATAGGTACCTGCCTTCCGGTTCTGCCGTAGAACCACACCCTGAGAGGACCGATGACGATGCGTTTCCCGCTGCTGCAGCGGGCCATAAGGACGGGCGCCGGGGACCGCCGCGCGCGCAAGACAAGAGGGAGGAGAAGACCTCTCCTGACGAATTCTCCCACACCGGGGGATTGCCGTCAAGGACGAAGAAGCCCGCGGGGCGGAGCGCCGCCGCGGGCCTTGGGGAACGGGCGCACGCAGGACGCTCGCCCGCTTAAAGCTCCGGAGTCCGGGGCGCGGCTTCCGGCTTCGGGGCGGCCTTCGGCTTCTCCGCGGTCGCCTTCTCCTCCGCGGCGCCCGTCTTCGCGATCTCTCCCCCGGCGGACGCCGGCGCCCCTGCCGGACCGGCGACAGGCTTCGGCGGGGCGGGGCGGAGCTGCAGACGCGTTGCGGTCAGCTTACCATCGGCCGCGGACAGCAGGCCGGTCGCCCGCACCGCGAACGACTCCGCCTCCGCGCCCTTCAGCGCAGCGAAGAACGCCTCCGCGGAGAGGCGCTTGCCCTCCGCATCCACCAGACTGGTCGCGTCGGTCAGCGTCACCGGCACGCCCTTCGCGGCCGGCGCCAGGCCATCCCACTCCGAAAAGCCCTTCAGCGTCAGCGTCTTGCCGTCTTCGGCCACCTCGCCCGCCGCGCCCTGCACCAGCGCCTCACGCGACGCGGGCGCTCCGGCCGCCTCCACAACCTGCACCCGTTGCGCCGTCAGCGTCGCCGTCGCCGGCTCATACGCGCCCTCGACCTCCGCCAGCGCCCCCTTCGCCGTGAGCGCCGCCCTGAGCGCCTCACGAGTCAGAGGCAGCCCGCCGCGCGAGCGCAGCACCGCATCCGGCCCCACCTGAACCGTAATCGCCGTCTGCGTCGGCAAAAGGTTCGCCGCCTGCCCCGCCGGGGTCAGCACAAAAGCCCCGCCGTCCGCCGCCACATCGGACGCCCGCCCGCGGGCGCGCGCCACCGCCTCCGCCTTCTCATCCGCGTAGAGCGTGACCCGATCCGCCACCAGCGCGCCACTCTTCAGGTCCAGTCGCCCCTGCACCACGGCCTGCCGCGCCGCCTTCAGGTCCGGGCTCGGCTTACCGTCCGCGTTCGTCAGCACCGTCGCCGCGTTCAGGCGCACCGCCAGCGGGCGGCCCGGTCCGGTGGTCAGCGTGAACGTCTGCGACGGGGCCTCCCCGCCGACGTCGCTCAGCGCGCCCGCAAACTCCGCGGGCGCCTGCTGCTCCGCGCCGTCCAACCGCGACAGCCGCGCTTCGTCCGTTATCTCCTTGACCACCGGCACCACCGTGCCGTCCCCGGCCGCGCTCGCCGCCAGCCCCAGAGAGAGCAGGAGCGTTTCCCGCCCGTTGCCCAGGTCGCGCGGCTTCGAGAGCGGCACCGTCAGGACCGGGCGCCCCTCCGCGTCCCGCGCGATGCTCTCTGCCAGCAGCGCCGTGGTCCCCGCCTGCGCCCCCGGCGCGAAGCGCTGGAACGCCTTCCCGAAGGTGATACGGACGCGCGTGGTCTTCCGGCCCATGCTCACTGGAGAACGCGCCAGCAGCGTCGCCCGCGTGCTGTCCCCGGACCCGCTGCCGCGCAGGGAGGCCAGATCGAAGGTCCACCCGGCGGGGTCCTCAAATACCACGTCCACCGGACGCTGCTCATCCTGCTCCAGAAGCTCTACTTTGTGAATAGTCGCCCACTGGTGCGCGTCCGCCGGCCCGGCCGGCGCGCTGCCGTCCTTGCCGCTGGCCTCCGGAGCCGCAGCCGCCGCTGCTGTGACAAAAAGGTTCAGCCGCTGGGTCGGGACGTTCGCCTTCTCTCCGGCCGCCCCTCCCGGGCTGCCCGCGCCCCCGCTCTGCTGACGGGGCGAGAGCGAGGGCGAGTTCAGCGATGTCCCCGTGCCCGCGCCGCACCCCGCGGCGAAAAGCGCTGCGGCGAGGGCGATCGCCGAAAGGGAAGCGGAGATTCGTGTCGTTCTTGCCGGAGTCGAAGTCATGATGCTATCTCCCGAGCCGGTGGAAAGGCTTCCCCGGCCTGCTCTCACACTCTCTTCAGAATACCCACGTCTCCGCGGCCTTCACCGTGACCGCTGTCGGGCCTGCGACTGCTACCATTGTACGCTATCATATCGGCATGCTCGCCCTGGTCCCTGCCCCCGTGTACGAAGAATTGCTCCCCGAGGCTCGTGCCCTCGACCCGGATATCGAGCTGCAGCCCTACTCCGAGGACGACACCGTGGTGCCCGGGGCCGAGCGCGCCGAGGTCGTGCTGCGCTGGATCGCCGGCAAGCGCTACGCCGGTCTTGCCACGGAGGAGGGGCCGAACGTCCGCTGGCTCCACACCGCCAGCGCCGGCGTGGACCATGTACTCACCCCCGCTGTCGCCGAAAAGGTGCGCGCCGGGCGGCTCGTTTTCACCGACTCCGGCCCCGCGTTCGCCATCGCCATGGGCGAGTTCGTCCTTGGCTGGATGCTTGCCGTGGCGCACCGTCTGCCGCAGATGGGGGAGCAGCAGCGCGCCCGCACCTGGGAGTGGGTCACCGATCAGGAGGAGCTGCACGGGCAAACCGTGGGCGTGATCGGACTTGGCCCGATTGGCCGCGGCATCGCCGAGCGGTGCCGCGCCCTCGGAATGCGAACCCTCGGCCTGCGCCGCCGACCGGAGCCCGTGCCCGGGGTGGACGAAACCCTCACCGGGGCGGAGGGCCTCGCGCGCCTGCTCGCGGAAAGCGACTGGGTGGTGGTCGCCGCCGCGCACACTCCCGAAACGCGGAGCCTGCTCGGCGCCGCCGAGTTCGCGCGAATGAAACCCACTTCCCGCGTGGTCAACGTTGCTCGCGGTGCCCTGATCGACGAAGCCGCGCTGATCGACGCCCTGCGCGCCGGCCACATCGCCGGGGCCTGCCTGGACGTGGTCGCGACCGAGCCGCTCCCGCCCGACAGCCCGCTCTGGACCCTGGAGAACGTTTACCTGTCTCCGCACTCCGCGAGCTGGACTCGCGGCCTCGGCAAGCGCCAGCGCCGCATCTTCCTCGAAAACCTGGCCCGCTTCCGGCGCGGCGAGCCGCTCGCAAACGTCGTGGACGTATCCCGCGGCTACTGAGCCGCAGCAGGGTTCTCCAGCACGTAGAACAGCGTCCGAATGCCCCGGTTGCGCGCGTTCGCGAACTCCCGGACAAACCGCATCCCGATCTTCTCCGCCACCCGGCGCGACCCGTGGTGGTCGTGCGGCATGTTCGCGTGCAGCACGGGCAGGCCCAACTCTCCGAACGCATAATCACGCACCGCCGCCGCGGCCTCGGTCGCCAGTCCTCTGCCCCAGTACGGATGGTGCAGGATGTACCCGATGTCGTTCACCGGCTCGCCGTCCGTGGTGGTCGCCAATATGCCACAGTCCCCGATCAGCGCGCCGCTCCCCCGGTCCACCACCGCATAACGCCCGAACCCCCGCTCTGCGTACTGGTCCCGGCTGCGCCGTATCCACGCCGCCGCCTCCTCGCGCGTAAACGGCCGCGGCCAGAACGCCATCGTCACCGGGTCCGACACGATGGTATGGAGAGCCTCTTCGTCCTCCGGCGTCAGGCGCCGCAGTATCAGCCGCTCCGTCTCCGCAATAATAGTCATAGCCTAATTCTCCTCCCCCTCCTTCGCTTGCGAGGGAGGGGGCCGGGGGGTGGGTGCCTCCGAGGGTGCATGCCATTTTTCCCCGCCCGGGGGCAGGGCAGGGGTATCCTACCGCCGAAAGGATAGGAAAGCCATCCGGCACACACGGCAGTAAGGAGCGGCAGCGTTCTCATGACAAAGATCGTCATCGTCGGCGGGGGGAGCGGGTTCGGCGGCAAGCTCTCTAAGGACATCCTCGCGCTCCCGGAGCTGCGCGACTGTCACCTCGTCCTGGTGGACATCAACGAGCAGAAGCTTGCGGCGGTCACGCGCTACGTCCAGAGGATCGTAGAAGCCTACCAACTGCCCGCCCGCGTGGAGGGCACTACCGACCGGCGCGCCGCGCTGCCCGGGGCCGACTTTGTGGTGACCAGCATCTCCGTCGGCGGCCCGGCCTACGCCGGCTTCCCGTCCAACGTCGAGGTGGAGATACCACGCAAGTACGGCGTGGAGCAGAGCGTGGCGGACACCATCGGGGTGGGGGGCATCTTCCGCTTCCTGCGCACCGGGCCGGTGCAGCTCGCCGTGTGCCGCGACATGGAAGAGCTCTGCCCGGACGCCCTGCTGCTGAACTACACCAACCCCATGTGCATGCTGACCTGGCTCCACAGCGCGGAGACCGGGATCGCGAACGTCGGCCTGTGCCACAGCGTCCAGCACACGGTCGGGGAGATGGCGGGCTACCTCGGCATCCCGAAGAACGAGGTGACCTACCTGTGCGCGGGCATCAACCACCAGGCGTGGTACCTGCGCCTGCGCCACCAGGGCGAGGACCTCTACCCCCGCCTGCGCGCCTGCCTGGATGACCCCGAGATCGTGGCGAAAGACACGGTACGCTTCGCCTTCCTGAAGCACTTCGGTTGGTTTGTGACCGAGTCCACCCGGCACTGCTCGGAGTACCACCCCTACTTCCGCCGCAACGACGAACTGCTGGCGAAGTACGGCCTGAACAAGCGCGAGGTGGCGAAAGAGGAGAAGCTGCGCGACTATCTGGCCGACCCGGACGGCGTGCCCCTGCCTGATCTGTCGGTTTCGGTGGAGTACGCCGCCCGAATCATCGAGGCGGCCCTGACGGATAGCCCCTTCCGCTTCAACGGCAACGTGATGAACACCGGCCTGATCGACAACCTGCCCGCGGACTGCTGCGTGGAGGTGCCCTGCCTGGTGGATGCCGAAGGGGTTCACCCCTGCCACGTGGGCCGGCTCCCGACCCAACTCGCCGCCCTCAACCAGACCAACGTCGTGGTGCAGGAACTGGCGGTCCAGGCGGTGCGGGAGCGGGACCGAGAGGCCGCCTTCCACGCCTGCCTCCTGGACCCGCTCACCCGCTCCGTGTGTGACCTGGACGCCACCCGCGCTATGTTCGACGAACTCTGGGAGGCGGAAGGGCCGCTGCTGTCCGACTGGTTCGGAAAGTAGCGGCCGCTACTTCCCGCTACTTCGGCCAGGACGATGTCACCACGGGCTGCAGTCGGTACTCCCCGGTCTGCTGACGCACGAACGCCAGGTAGGCATTCACATCGAGCAGCAGCCGGATAGTGGTGTCGTACTCCAGGGCGTAGTTCACGTCCACGACGACGCCCGCCTGCTCTGCGCCCGGCAGTTCCACCGGATGCGTTCCCTTGCCGTCGGTGACCGTGGCGTCCTGCACGAAGAACCGGATCTGGTGGCAGCGTCCCGTGGGGACCGTGTTCGCGCCCAGCAGAAGCCCGCGGGGGGGGATGTCCGTCAAATTCACCGTGACCGGGGTCGTGGAGATCGTCTCCCACGTGCCATCCATGTTCGCCTCGACCCGGGTCACGGTCATCTGGACCGCCGTAATCGTCGGGTCCGCGGGCGGCGTGTCCGCCAGGTACACCTCGACGCGCCCCCGGGCGTCCTCAATGCCCTCCACAGCCTCCCCGATGCCCGACCCACCACTGCCGCCACCGCACCCGCTCAGGAACAGAACACATATCGCAGCCGTCAGCAGCGCGGCAGCCCGCCACCCGCTCCGGAATCCCATCATGGCACGCACTCCTTCAGTCAGGAAGACGATCCCCGCCACCGGTGCTCCGGCGCGAGAACACCCCGCTCCTTGTGCGTACCCACTATCCGGGGACGCCTGTCTGCCTCCGGGAAATCCCGGTACATCGATGCAGGGAAAAAAGGAGGAGTTCTTCGCGCATCAGGGAGAAGGTCGCGCCCCGAGCCGCGCGGCTTCGGCCCGCGCCGTCGCCGCGTACCGTGAATGTGGGTACTCCGCCGCCACACGCGACCAGAAACCTGCCGCGGTGGCACGGTCACCCCGCGCTGCCGCGGCCCGTGCGGCCAGCACCAGCCCCTCCTCGCCCCGGTAATCGCCCGGACTTGCCTGCCAGGCCGCCTGGCCGAGCGCCTCGGCGCGGCGCCAGTCGCCCGCATCGAAGGCAGCTACCGCCGCGTTCAGAAGCGCCCGCGCGCTCACCGCCGCGGCCTCCCTCGAGAGTACCGGAGCCGTCTGCGGGGAGGGCAGGGGAGTCGCGGCGGCGGGAACGGCGCTGTCAGCAGCAGGCGGCGCCACCTCCGTACGGGCGGCGCCCGCGACACGCGCCACAGCCTTCTCCGCGGTCAATGCCGCGTCCCGCGCCCGGGATGCCGCCGACAGCGCCATTCCCGCCACCGCCAGCGCGGCGACCAGCGTTACGCCCAGAGCCCCCATCACAGCGGTCAGCGCTGCCGGGGCACGAGGGGGCGTTGAAGTTGTGGGAGTCGTGGGGGGAGGAGGAAGGACGCGCCGACGGGCAGGGCGCGGCACGGGCGCCCGTCGACGCCGCGGCCGTTGTGATAAGGGCGCCGCTGCCTCCTCCTCTGGCTCCGGCGCAAAGCGCCAGCGGGCCAGGTCCGGCTCCTCGGGGAAGATCGCGACCGCCTCCCGGCGCAGGCGCTCCGCCTCCTCCACGGCGCCGCTCCCGGCCAGAGCCAGCAGCAGCATCTTGCGCGCCGGCAGCAGTGCGGGCGCCTCGCGCACCGCCCGCCGCGCCTTCTCCACGGCCGCCGGCCAGTCGCCTCGGCGAGCCGCTTCCCGCGCCTCTTCGTACGCCACACGCGCGCCGCCCGGGGTGTAGTGCCACGGGCAGCCGCCTTGCCCGCGGCCCTCCGCTGCATCACACAGAGCCTCCAGACGCGCCACGGCCGGGTGCCCGGCCAGCCCCCCGCGTTGCGCCGCCCCGAGCCATGTCCGCGCCTCCGCGAAGCGCCCCGCGCGCGCGGCATCGCGCGCTGCCCCGAACGCCCGGCACGCCGCGCGCAGCAGCGCCACCGCCTCCCCATACTCCATCTGGCAGCGCGGGCACCGCCCCTCCGGAGAGTCCCAGGGCACTTTGCAAGCCGGACAGACCGCGGGCAAAGGCACCACCGGGGACGCAGCCTCCTCAGTGGGCGAAAAATCAGGGAGGGAAGCAAGCAGGCGTGGAGGGCCGGGAGGGGGTATCCCCCCGGTCAGGGCGTCGCCCGAAGGAGGGTGCGGGGTGGGGGACGCCTGCGAGGGCGTCACAGTCGCCGCCATATCCAAGTAATCGGATGATTCCCCGCCGGGCGTCAGGGTAGCGGCGCGGCGCGGCGCCGTCGAATGCTCAGACGAGGTCGAACAGGACGTCCGTCAGGGCATCCAGGTTTCGCCGCACGTCCGACTCCGTGCCGGAAACCAGAGCCATCTTCAGGGCATCGGACGCCTTCCGGATGTACGTGGCCGACTCCGGGTGGTCCATCTCGGCGCGCTCCGCCTGCTCAATCAGCGGCGCGCACTGCTCCGCGTGCGGGCTGTTGCGCCACAGCGCCGCGAGCTGCTTGGGCGAGATGCGTGCCGCCGCCTCCGCCGCCACGCTGCCGCCGCCGTGGCCCCCGCCGCTGTGCCCGTTCGGCATGTTCAGAGCGGTAGCCATCCCGTTTGTCCCCGCCGCTGCTACTGCTGCGCTCTCCTCCTCGGAGCGGTTCAGGTTAAACGTGCCCTCAACCTTCACCACCGGGGAACTCACGTAGCGGGCGCTCACGTCCAGCGTGCCGTCCAGCGTATACGAGAACTCCACCTGCACCAGCTCGTCCGGCGCAGCGTCCTTCAGCCGGTTTAGCTCCAACTGCGAGATCAGCCGGTGGTCCCGGCACAGGTTGCTGTCGCTCGCCGCCTCATAGACCCGAATGAACACCGTGTCGCCATTGCCGAACAGCGTGCCATAGTTGCGCCGCTCGATCGCCGGCAGCTTCGCGTCCTTCGGGATAATCTCCGAAAAGTAGTCGTCGATGAACTGCCCGGCCCCGACCTGCTTGATCGTGGCGACGCCCAACCGGTGCGGCGAAACGTCGAGGATCATGATGCTCTGCTCATCCTCGAAGCGCTTGCGCTCGATTCCCGCCGCAATCGCCGCGCCCTTGGCCACCGCCTCGTCCGGGTTCTCGTACTCGCGGATTTCGCGGCCCCATGCGAACTCCAGCGCCCGGCGGAACAGCGACAGACGGCTCGACCCCCCCACGGGCAGCACCACGTCGATGTCCTTCCACTCCATGCGGGCGCGGGCCAGCGCGGCGTTCACCAGCGTCATGGCGCGCATCAGGAGCGGCTCCAGCATCTCGTCCAGCTTCGTGCGCGTCAGCAGGAAGTTGATACCACCGTCCGGCGTCAGGTACGGCAGATCCACCGGGATACTGATCGCGGACGACAGCCGCTTCTTGTACTCCTCCGCCTCCTGCTTCAGGATCTGCGCGATCTTGCGGTCCTTGCTCGGCGACGGCAGCTTCTTGCCGTGCTGGTCCTTGTAGACCTCGCGGAACAGGTCCACCAGCAGATCGTCCACATCCTTGCCGCCCAGCTTGTCGTCGCCGACGCTGGTCTTGACGTCCAGGACGCCCTCATACATCTCCAGGATGGTGACGTCCAGCGTCCCGCCGCCGAAGTCGAAGACCAGAACCTTCTTGCGGTCCTCCAGGCGGTTCATCCCGTACGCCAGCGCCGCCGCCGTCGGCTCGTTGATGAGCCGCACCACATTCAGGCCCGCCATCTCCGCCGCGCGCCGCGTCGCCTCGCGCGCCTCGTTCTCGAAGCGCGCCGGCACCGACAGCACCACGTCCCGGACGCTCCCCTCGCCAAACTTGGCCTCCGCCGCCCGCTTGAGGTGGCGCAGGATGACGGCGGACGCCTCCTCCGGGGTCATCTCCAGGCCGCCCAGCTTGACCTTCTCATCCGTCCCCATCAGGCGCTTCACTTCCTGAAGGGTGCGGTCATGGAAGGTGATGGCGCTGGCCTTGGCCACCGAGCCGACCAGAAAGTCCTTCTCCGGGGTGTACTGCAGGACGCTGGGCACCACGCGGTCGCCCTGATCGTCCTGAATGAGTTCCGGGATGGCGTCCTTCAGGAAGGCGATCGCAGACGTGGACGTGCCCAGGTCGATCCCTATGACCTGCGTCTCATTGCCACTGCCCGCTGCCCCCGATGCCCCGTTGCGCTTGGAATCGCTCATCCGTATCTTACTGCCTCTGAAACCGGCACGGCTTCCTTGAAATCCGCGGCCACGCGCGCTCGCGCGCCCGTCCTACTCGGCGGTGGTTACTTCCGCCCTCCGCAGCACATCCGCGCCCATCTGATAGCCCGGACGCACCACGGTAATTATATGGTACTGTGGCACATCCGGCGCGGAAATACTTTCCAATCCCTCGTGCAGACGACCGTCCATTACTCCACCGCTGCTCGCCGGGATCTCATTGATGCCCACCGCCGCCAGGCGCCGCAGGCAATCGCGCCGTGCCGACGCCACCTGCGCCGCCAGCGGGTCCCCCCGGTGTTCCAGCGCCTCATACACCCAGTCCAGCGCGTCCATCAGGTGCACCGCCTCCAGCGCCACCTTGCGCACCTGCTGGCGGGCCAGCCGCGCCTCCTCGCGCGCCTCCTCCACCCGGTTCTCCACGGCGCGCTGCTGCTCCGAAAGCTCCCGGTAACGCGCGTCCAGCCCCTCCGCTGCCGCGGAAAGGCGTAGAATCAGCCGGCCCTGCCGGGCCACGATCTGTAGCGGGTCCGGCGTCGCCTCTGCGGTAGCCGCCGCAGAGGTGGCTTCCTCTTCTTCCGCCTCCTCGTCCCCCTCCACCCACAGGCTCGGCAGCGCTTCGAGTTCCCGCTCCAGGTCAGAAAGGTCCAGCACGTAGTCCCCGTTCGAGGGGGACGGCTTCGCCGCCGCGGCGGAAGGGGAGGGCGCTGGCGCCGGGGTGCGGCGTGTCGTTGGTGAAGTCTTGTTCGTCATAGTGCGATCCGCACGGCGTGCCAGCCGGACCGCAGCGACGACCCTGCGGATGGCGCCGCAAAGGACGGGGCGTCTTCGCGGTCTATACTCATTATCAACGGTGGCGCAGTCGTTCTTAAGGGTGCTTCTTCTCTGCGAATAGCGTCCCCGGCCGGGTGCCTGTAAAAAATCCGGAGGTGACGGAGGCCGGAGAGTGCCCGCCGCCGCCAGGCGAGTGAGTGGAAAAGGGTATCCCAGGGCAATAGAGACTGCAAGAATCGCGCCAGAACGGCATCATGCCCCGAGGATGATACTTACCACACCCACCCCCTGTTCCCGACCCGGCCGTTCCAGGTACGAACAACTCTGGTAGCCTTAGCCAGCACAGCCTGCCGTGAAATTCCTCTGTTTGAGATGGCATAAAATGATGTGGCGGTGCTGTACACCCTGCGAGTCTACGGAAGATCCATCTTTTGGGACGTACTCAACCCGCTCGTTCTCAAAATTCTCTAATGCGACCCCAAGCACCAAATATGTCCTTCGCCCAAGAGCATACTTGGTGTGCATAGGCTATGGAGTTTACTGCGTTGACAGTATAATGGGGCATGGTTTCGATTTCCTG
>CALEKU010000103.1 GCA_937902745.1 uncultured Armatimonadota bacterium | reverse complement strand
TTCGCCGAGCCGCTGCTGCCCGAGATGAGCGAGGACAACCAGCGCCGGTTCCGGGAGAACGCCCTGCGGATGCTCGACAGCAAGAGCGCCCGCGACCAGGAGCTGCTGGCGGACGCCCCGAAGATCACCGATTTCCTGGACGACGAGAGCCGCGCGCACTTCGACGTGCTGCAGGGGTACCTGACGGAGCTGGGCGTGAGCTACGAGATCGACCCGAAGCTCGTGCGCGGCTTCGACTACTACACCCGGACGGCGTTCGAGGTGCAGTCGCCGGACGTCGGCGCGCAGTCGGCGCTGGCGGGCGGCGGGCGCTACGACCGCCTGGTAGAGGACCTGGGCGGCCCCCCCACCCCGGGCATGGGCTTTGGCATGGGAATCGAGCGCGTGCTGATCGCCCTGCAGGCGGCGAACATGCAGACGCCCGAGGCGCCCGCGCTGGACGCCTTCCTGTGCCCGCTCGGCGCGGCGGCGCGCGGCGCGGCCGTGCCCCTGCTGGCAAAGCTGCGCGCGGCCGGACTGGCGGCCGACATGGACTACACGGGCCGGCGGCTGAAGGCGATGTTCGAGCAGGCCGACCTGACGCGCGCCCGCTACTGCGTGATCCTCGGCGACGATGAGATCGCGAAGGGCGTGGCGCAGGTACGCGCCATGCGCGCCGAGGGCAAGCCGCAGACCGAGGTCCCCCTGGACACCCTCGTGGAGCGGCTCCAGGCGTGAGCATTGCCGTGGTCTCACTGGACCACCTCGTGCTGACCGTCACGGACGTCGAGGCGAGCGCGGCGTGGTACGGTCGGGTGCTGGGCATGCGCCGGGTGACCTTCGGCGCAGGCCGGGTCGCGCTCGCGTTCGGCGACCAGAAGATCAACCTGCACCCGGCGAGCGGACCGTTCTCGCCCCACGCCACCGCGCCGACGCCTGGGAGCGCGGACCTGTGCTTCCTGGCGTCCGCCCCGCTCACCGAGGTGCAGGCCCACCTCGCCGCGTGCGGCATCGCCGTGGAAGAGGGGCCGGTCGCGCGTACCGGAGCGACCGGCCCCCTCCTTTCCGTCTACGTCCGCGACCCGGACGGCAACCTGATCGAGATCTCCGAGCCCCAGCGAGTTTCCCCTACCGCTTGAGCAGACCGATACCGAGGCCCGTGCCGCCCTTCGCGGCCTCCACGGAGATGGCGGCGACCTTGTCGGCGTCGATCAGAATCAGGATGTCGTTGACGTTGAGCCGGACCTGCCCGCCCTTCAGCGCCTTCTCCGCCGCCTCGGCAGCGGCCTCCGCCGTATCGGCCTCGGCCTCGTGGCTGAACGGCCCGCCGGTGGTGTGATAGGTCACGCGAAACTTCGCCATTGTCGAATCCTCCCGCCTCCGTTATACGCGGCGGGGGCGCCCGTGGTCAAGGCGGCTTTCCGCCCGCACCCCGCGCGTGGCAGAGTGAAGGGCGGAGGGACAGGCACACACCATGGAAGACGAGTACGGCAGACGGCGGACGCCCCTCATGCGCGTGGCGGAGACGGGAGACGCCGCCGGGGTGGCGGCGCTGCTTGGAAGCGGGCCAGAGGCGATCGGCAGGCGCCTCTTCCTCGGCCCGGAGACGGGCGAGGTCAACGCGCTGGACCTGGCCGTTGCCGGAGGGCACGAGGAGGTCGTACGCCTGCTCCTGGAGGCGGGGGCTGCGCCGTCCGACCGTGCGTCTGTTCTGGAAGACACGCCCCTCATGCGCGCGGCGCGCGGCGGTCATGTCGGCATCCTCCGCCGCCTTATCGCGGCCGGCGCGGACACCGACGAGCACGACTTTGCCGGGAGCCGCCCGCTCATGCTCGCCGCCCTGTTTGGCCACCGGGAGGCGGTTGAGGCGCTGCTGGACCTGGGCGCCGTACTCGACTGCGAGAGCGCCGACGGCTACACTGCCCTCCTCTACGGGGTCCACGGGGCGCACCCGGAGGTCGTTCGCCTGCTCGCGGCCCGGGGCGCACGGATAAACCGGACCGACAACCACGGCTTTACCTACCTGATGCACCCGCTCACCGGGCCGCACTTCCGCAAGCTGTTCCACGCCCGCCGGCCCGAGGACCCGCGGTCCTCCCACGGCGGCATCGTGCCCGCCTGCGACGTGGAAATGGTGCGCCTCCTCCTGGCGCTCGGGGCGGACGTCCACCAGCGCGGGACCGGGATGAACGACGGAAAGACGGTCCTGATGCAGGCCGCGCTAGAGGGCCAGCAGAAGATCGTCGACCTGCTGCTGGAGGCGGGAGCAGATCTGCACGCCGTGGACGCGGCCGGGCGCACCGCCGTAACCTGGGCGCTCCTGTATGACCGACCGCGCGTGGCTGCGTCGCTCCGACGGCGCGGCGCGGCCGTGTCCCTGGTGGACGCCGCGATGCTGGGGGACATCGCCGAGACACGCCGCCTCCTGGGGGCGCAGGGGGGCGACCAGAACGCCGCCCCGGCGCCGCGGGCGCCGATCTACCTGAACGGTAGCGCGTACGACACCACCGGCCCGCCGCTGATCTGGGCGGTCAAGGCGAACCGCCCGAAGGCCATCGAGACGCTGCTGGAAGCGGGCGCCGATGTCGAAGTGCGCGACCAAGACGGCCGGACGCCCCTTATGCACGCCGCCGCGCGGTTCGCGGAAACGAAACACGTCGCGCGGCTGCTACGCCGCGGTGCCAACCCGAATGCCGCCGATGGCGAGGGCCCCCCCGCCCTCTTCCGGTGCGCCACACCCTCGGTCACCCGTGCCCTCCTCGCCGCCGGGGCGGATGTGAACGCGCGGCACCGGGCGGACGGCCGCACGTGCCTGATGAAGGCCGCGGCGGACGGCGACGTCGCCCTAATCCGGGTCCTGCTCGCCGCCGGTGCCGACGTCTCCCCTACCGACACCCAGGGCTGGACTGCGCTGCACCACGCCTGCCAGCGGAGCAGCGGACCGGGCGCCATCCGCGCCCTCCTCGCCGCGGGGGCGGACCGGAACGCCCGAACCGCAGACGGAGAAACGCCCCTCGACCTCGCCCGCCGCGACGGCCGCGCCAGCCTCCTGAAGGCGCTCCGGGATGGGTAATTAGGCAGCGTGCCCTGAGGAGGAGGTTCTCGTTTTGTTTGCAGGGAAAGGTGCTGCAAGTGTGTGAACAGGTACGGCGGACCGCGGCCCGCTGCCGGGAGAAGGGCGAGAACCCGCTGTGGCAGGTGGGCCTCCTACTGGCCGTGCAGGCCCACAACCAGGTAATGGCTCTCGCCGAGTTGCTGCTGTAAACTCGGGGCATGGTCTCCCTGATTGTCACCTGCCCTGATTGTCACCTGCCCTGA
>CALEKU010000102.1 GCA_937902745.1 uncultured Armatimonadota bacterium | reverse complement strand
TCACCCCCGGGTACCCTCCGGGTGCCTCTCCCGCGGCGGTAGAGGGGTGCCTGGCGCGGCTGCAGTATCCGCTTCCCGTGAAGCCGATACTGCCCCCGATGTAGGCACCCCTCTACCGCCGCGGGAGAGGCACCCGGAGGGTACCCGGGGGTGAGGGCTCCGGAAACCCAAGCCGGAGGCGAGGGCTCATCCAAAGAGCAAAGCCCGAGGGCCCATCCGGAACGCCAAACAACCCTATGATCGAAACCCTACCCACGCCCCCCACGACGACCGCAACCCATCTGACCGGCAGCGCCAGCAGCGGCAGCGGCGGCAGCGCCGGCGGCCACGTCACCCAGGACATCGTCGCCAAACTCTGGAACCTGTGCAACATCCTCAAGGACGACGGCGTCACCTACCACCAGTACGTCACCGAGCTGACCTACCTCCTGTTCCTCAAGATGGCGAAGGAGACCGGCACCGAGGACAAGCTGCCCGAAGGCTGGCGCTGGGACGACCTGGAGGCGCGCACCGCCCCGGAACGGCTGGAGTTCTACAAGCGCCTGCTCATCCACCTCGGCGGCAGCGGGCACGGCAGCGCCCCCCTGGTGCAGGAGATCTATGCCAACGCCTCCTCGTTCATCAAGAAGCCGACCACGCTCTCCACGCTCGTCAGCGAGATCGACCGCATCGACTGGTACAACGCGCGCCGCGAGGGCCTGGGCGACCTCTACGAGGGGCTGCTCCAGAAGAACGCCGACGAGAAGAAGTCCGGCGCGGGCCAGTACTTCACCCCCCGCCCGCTCATCGACAGCATGGTCGCCGTAATGCAGCCGCGCATCGGTGACGTCATACAGGACCCCGCGGCCGGCACCGGTGGCTTCCTGATCGCCGCCGACCGCTACATCCGCGCCCACGATGACCCGGACGCCTGGACCGAGGAGCAGCAGCGCCGTTACCACACGGCGACGTTCTACGGCATGGAGCACGTGCAGGACACCCACCGGCTCGCGCTGATGAACCTGATGCTCCACGGCATCGACTCGGACACCGGCGCCGGCGCGGCCGGCATCCACTACGGCGACACGCTCTCGCCGGACGGGCAGCGGCTCCCGCGCGCCACCCTGATGCTCACCAATCCGCCGTTCGGCACCAAGAAGGGCGGCGGGCTCCCCACGCGCGACGACTTCACCTTCCCCACCAGCAACAAGCAGTTCTGCTTCCTCCAGCACATCTACCGCGGCCTGGCGCCCGGGGGGCGTGCGGCGGTGGTGCTGCCGGACAACGTGCTGTTCGAGGGGAACGTGGGCCGGGCCATCCGCGCGGACCTGATGGACAAGTGCGACCTGCACACCATCCTGCGCCTGCCGACCGGCATCTTCTACGCGCAGGGGGTGAAGACCAACGTGCTGTTCTTCACCCGCGGGACGACGGATAAGGGGAACACGAAGGAGGTGTGGGTCTACGACCTGCGCGCGAACATGCCGGCCTTCGGCAAGCGGACGCAGCTTTCGCGGGCGCACTTTGCGGACTTCGAGGCGGCGTTCGGCCCGGACCCGTGGGTCGGCCCCGAGGCACGGGCGGCGCGGGTGGATACCGGGGAGAGCGGGCGGTTCCGGCGCTTCGGGCGGGAGTGGATCGCGGAGCGGGGCGACAGCCTGGATATCGCGTGGCTGAAGGACGAGAGCGGGGAGGCGGCGGACGACGGGCTTTCGGAGCCAGAGGCGCTGGCGCAGTTCGCGGTTGGGGAGTTGGAGGGGGCGCTGGAGGAGTTGCGCGGAATCCTGGCGGAACTCGGCGTGGAGGAAGTCCTGTGAGTGATCTGCCGGAAGGGTGGGCGTATGCTCCATTAAGCTACCTGACAACTAAAGTCGGAAGCGGGGCGACACCGCGCGGAGGCGAGTCGGCTTACAGCGACTCTGGCATTCCGCTTATTCGTTCGATGAACGTGGTCTTCTTCGGCTTCAAACGCCAGGGGTTGGCATTCATTGACGAGCGGCAAGCATCTGCTTTGAACAATGCGGAGGTACGAGCAGGTGATGTACTCCTGAACATCACTGGGGCATCTATCGGGCGCGTAACGATAGCGCCCAGTGATATGGACGGCGCACGCGTCAATCAGCATGTCTGTATCATCCGTCCGGTTGATGACTTGGACAAGCGATTTCTTAACGCGTTTCTCTCAAGCCCGATTATGCAGGAGGCGATCGGCGCAGAGAATTATGGCGCAACACGGCAGGCACTCACGAAACAGCAGGTATTGGATTTTCAGATTCCTATCGCCCCTCTTAACGAACAGCGCCGCATAGCCGACAGACTCGACGCCCTGCTCGCCCGGGTGGACGCCTGCCGCGGACGCTTGGACCGCATCCCGGCTCTTATCAAGCGCTTCCGTCAGGCGGTGCTGGCGGCGGCAACGTCGGGCAAACTGACCGAGGAGTGGCGAGAGGCGCGTGGGATTACGGAAGAGTGGGCGGAAGCTACCCTGGGTGACATTATAAGCCGTGTCGAAGCAGGCTTGAACTTTCAGTGCATCGAGAGACCGCCAGTTGATGGCGAACGCGGTCTGGTTAAAATCAGCGCCGTAACTTGGGGCACCTATGACGATGACGAAAGTAAAACCTTCCCCCCGGGCAAAGACGTTCCGGAATCAACACGCATCCGACCGGGCGATTTCCTCATTTCGCGCGCCAACACTCTGGAACTGGTAGGCGCGTGCGTCATCGTGGAATCCGTCCGTCGCGCTGTGTACCTGTCTGATAAGGTCTTGCGTCTGGTCATGGATGATGCCTTAAAGCCGTGGGTACTTTACGTCTTGCGGTCGCCGTACGGTAGGGCACAGATTGAGAGTCTCGCGAGTGGAAACCAGCTTTCCATGCGCAATCTGTCCCAAGCAAATCTGCGCACGGTCAAGGTTCCTCTGCCGGGCGATGACGAGCGTGCAGAGATTCTTCGGCGCGTCGAAACCCTATTCGCCTTCGCCAACCGCTGGGAAGCCCGCGTCAACGCCGCCCGTGACGCTGCGACCCGCATCACCCCCGCCCTGCTCGTCAAAGCATTCCGCGGCGAACTCGTCCCGCAGGCCCCTGACGACGAACCCGCCGCCGTACTGCTGGAGCGCATCCGGCAAGCGCCCGCTGCCCCTGCGCCCCGCGCGCGACGGAGCGCGAAAGCCGGGGCCGACGCAGCGCCCACCGCGCCAGGACGGAAACGAACCGCCGCCAAACAACCCGCGGAACCGCGCGACCTGTTCTCCCCGCAGACCCCGTAAACCCGCCCGCAGCGCGCATCCCCCACAGAACAGGCACGGGCACCTCTGCCCGGTACGGGCGTCCCCAGCCCCCGGGGACGCCCCCCGACCACCCGACGCCGCCCTGCGCCCCCGGAGCCGCCCGGAGGGCGCTTGGCCGAAGGCCCCCAGACGTGGGCTTCAGCCCGCGGCAACAAACCGGCCGCAAAAACGCGGCCCAACCACCCACCCGAACCCACCCCCGACCCCCTCCCCCCCCTTCTCCGCCTCGCCGAGCGGCCCCCACACAGAACCCGGACGAGCGCAACTCCCCCTCTCCCACACGCGAAGCGTGACCCCTTGGGAGAGGGGCAGGGGGGTGAGGGATTCCGAAGGCCGGGGGGGTGAGGGCTCCCCTACAGCGAGCCCGCCCCGAAAAGAAACGAACGTTTGCTAAAATATAAGGAGAAGCGACAAAAAGCCGCCGCAAAACGCACGGCCCAAAAGCAATCACCTCGAGAAGACTCCCCATGCACGACGCCCCCCGCGAAGAACCTCCCCCGCCCGCCCAACCCGACCACGACGCCGCAACGCGCGCCGACGCCGAAGAGGCCGCCGAGCAGCGCCGACGCAAAGCCGCTGAGAAAGACCGCGCCCGCCGCGCCGCCAGGATCGCCGCCGGACTCTGCCGCGACTGTGGCAAGCCCCGCAACGCCACCCCGCACGGCACCCCCCAGTTCTGCGAACGCTGCTCCGAAGCACGGCTCGAACGCACCCGCGCCTTCCGCGCCCGCAAAAAGGAAGAGCGCGCCGCCCGCGGAGAAACCCTCCGCAGCCACAAACCCCGCCACGGCGTCTGCCCCCACTGCCGGCACGAACGCCTCACCCCCCACGGCCGCACCGACGACGGTACCGGGTACCGCTACCTCTGCGGCTACTGCGGGCGAACCTCCTCCGGTATCGTCCCCCTCGCCCCGCCCGACCCGCAAACCTCCCCCTGCCCCTACTGCCACGCCCCCTGCCGGTGGTCCAGCGCCCACCGCCTCAAGAACGGCGCCCTCCGCCGGCGCTACCGCTGCACCGCCTGCCACCGCTACAACACCGACCTTTTCCCCGAACCCCCGCTCCGCCAGCCCGGCGACCCGCCCCTGCGCCACCGCCTTACCATCTACCTCAACCCCATGGCGAACCTCAGCCTCATCCACTACTGCAACACCCGGCGCATGTCCGCCGCCCAGGCCATCCGCGACATCTTCCGCCGCGCCAACTCCCTCCCCACCGTCCGCGTCTCCACCGCCCGCGCCACCCGCGACCGCGACGGCCGCCCCACCGTCCTCGTCACCTCCCCCCGCCCCGCCCCACCGCCCACACCCGAGGAAACCGCCCAACTCGCCCGCTACCGCCTCCCCGACCTGCGCCCCGACGTCACCCGCGCCCGTGCCCGCCGCACCGGCGAACACCGCCACGCCCCCACCGTCCTCGTTAGCACCCGCCTCGCCGTCCGCCTCGACGACGCCGCCAAAGCCGGCCTCCTCAAAGAAATGCGCCGCACCGGCCGCACCCACCAGGAAGCCGCCCGCCACCTCATCACCCATACCCGCCCATAGCCGCCCGTGGAACCGTTCCTCCCCCTCCTTCGCCTGCGAGGGAGGGGGCTGGGGGGTGGGTGCCTCTGCCGGGGGGTGGGTGCCGCTCCCACGAAAAAAAAGGCGGCCACGGAAACCCCGTAGCCGCCTCTCGCCCATGTAGCCCGCGCAGGCGGGCTTGAATCCCGGAAGCCGGGGTTTCAACCCACGGCCCCCGCCCCCCTACTTAATCCCCGTCGTCGCAATCCCCTGGATAAACGTCTTCTGCGCCAGGAAGAACAGCACGATCACCGGAAGAATCACCAGCACCGACGCCGCCATCAGCAGGTGCCACTCCGTCCCCCCGTGCTGCGACTGGAACGCCTGAAGCCCCAGTGCCAGCGTATACTGCTCCGGACGCTGCAGATACACCAGTGGCCCCAGGAAGTCGTTCCACGTCCCCATAAACGTAAACAGCGCCACCACCGTCAGCGCCGGCACCGCCAGCGGCACGATCACCCGCCGGAAAATCCCCCACTCCGAACAGCCGTCGATGCGCGCCGCCTCCGAAAGCTCCTCCGGAATCGTCATAAAGAACTGCCGCAAAAGGAAGATATTGAACGCCGACCCGAAGAACGACGGCACCCACAGCGGCTTGAACGTCCCCAGCCACTGCACCGGCGTATGGTCCCCCAGCCACCGGAACAGCGAAAACAGCGACACCATCGTCACCGGAAACGGAATCATCATCGTCGAAAGCAGGATCGCAAACAGCACCCCCCGCCCCCGGAACTTGATCTTCGCAAACCCGTAGGCCACAATCGCGCTCGATGTCACCGTCCCCACGATCGTCAGCACCGCGATAATCAGCGTGTTGCGCGTGAACAGCGGAAAGTCGATCTTCGGCGAGTTCAGCACCGTCCAGTAGTTCATCGGCACCACCGGGTCCGGGATGAACTGCGGTGGGAACGCCATCGTCTTGTCCAGCGTCTTCAGACTCGTCGAAACCATCCACAGAAACGGCAGCAAAAAGCCCACCGAGATCAACAGCAGCCCCAGGTGCGTCAGCGCCCGCTCCAGCCGCTGCTGCCCCTGCCGCGACCCCGCCGGCCGGTACGCCGCGCCGCCGCCGCCGCTGCCATTGCTGCCGCTGCCGCTGCCGTGCGGCACGCCCGCCCTGTCCTTCAGGCCCGCCGCCGCCGCGCCCGCCGCCTCCTCGGCGACCTCCCTCGGAACCGTACTCATCGCTGTGCGCCCCCTTACGCCCCCTGGTAGTGCACCCACCGCTTGCTCGACCAGAACGCGATCCCGGTCAGGCACAGAATGATCACCAGTTGAATCCACGCCATCGCGCTCGCGTAGCCCATCTTCAGGTACTGGAAGGCGTTATCGTACAGGTACATCGTGAAGAAGTAGGTTGCCCGCGCCGGCCCGCCCTGCGTCATGATGAACGGGATCGCGAATACCTGTAGCGTCCCGATGATCGCCATCACCAGATTAAAGAAGATCACCGGGCTGATCATCGGCAGCGTCACGTTCCGCAGGCGGCTCAGTGGCCCCACCCCGTCCAGTTCCGCCGCCTCGTACAGGTCCTTCGGGACGTCCTGCAGGCCCGCCAGGTAGATCACCACCGTATGCCCCACGCCCCACAGGCTCATCATCGCCAGCGCCGGCATCGCCCACTGCGGCATCGTCAGCCAGCCCGGCCCTTCGATGCCGAACCAGCGCAGTATCGTGTTAATCAGCCCCAGCTTCGCGTTGAACAGCCACAGCCACAGCATCGCGCTCGCCACCGTCGGCACCAGCGACGGCAGGAAGATGATCGTCCGGTAGATCGCCTGCCCCTTGATCGGCGCGTTCAGCAGCAGCGCCAGCCCCAGCGACACCACCATCCCCGCCGGCAGCGCCATCACCGCGTACTTGAACGTGTTGACCAGCACCTTCCAGAACACCGGGTCCGCCATCAGGTCCCGATAGTTCTGTAGCCCGATATACAGCGGCGCCTGCAACAACGAATAGTCGCACAGACTGTAGTAAAACGATAGCCCCACCGGGATCGCCGTAAACAGCAGAAACCCGAAGATCCACGGCGAAAGGAACCCCAGTCCCTTCCCCAGACTCACCCACTCCGCGCGCCGCATCATCGCCGCACCTCGCTCCCGTTTCCCTCGCCGGGCGCGACGACGCCCGTACTGCCGCGCGCCCTCTGCAGCGCCTGGAACCGCTCCCACTTCTCCGTCAGCCGCGCCTGCGCCTCCCGCAGCGCCGGCTCCGGCTCCTTCTCCAGCAGATAGATCTGCTGGATGGTATTGTTCATCTCCTCGTTCACCTCGGGCCAGATCGGCACCGGCGGCACCGGCTTCGCGTTCGGGCTCGCCGCCAGCTCCTCAAACACCCCGATGTACGGGTTCGGGTGCTCCCGCAGGAACTTCTCGCTCACCTCGGTCAGCGGCGAATTCTTACAGTGCAGCGCGCATAGCTTCTCCATCACATCCTGCCGGTTGACATACGCGATGAACTCGAACGCCTCCTTGCGGTGCCGCGCCCCGCGCGGAATCACCAGCACATCGAAGCCGGTGTACGTCACCTTCTCCAGCCCCGGCACCGCCGAAGGGAACGGCGCCGCGGCCCACTCATAGTTCCGCCGCCGCTCCTCCACCGACATCCCCTTCTCCTGCTCCTTCGGGAACGCCCGCCGGTTCATCTTCGGCGCCAGGTCCTCGATGTAGTTCGCCATCCACGGCCCCTGCTGCTCCATCACCACCTGGCCCACCAGGAACGCGTTCTGCGCCGAGTTGAACCCGCCCAGCCCGCTCCGGAACTCCGTCATCGAGTCCTTCCCCAGCCGCTTCGAGTAGCTCTGCACCCACGTAAACGCCCGCACGCTCTCCGGCGAGTCCGCCGTGAACTTCTGCGCCTCCGCGTCGAAAAGCTGCCCCCCGAACCAGTACGGCGTATGCACCAGGAACCACCCCGGCTCCATCGGCAGGTAACCCGCCACATCCACCCGCCCCCGCGCGTCCAGCTTGTCCAGCGCTTCCGCGTACCGGTCCAGCTCCTCCACCGTCTTCGGCACCCCGTCCGGGTCCAGCCCCGCCTTCCGCAGCGCCGCCGCGTTCTCCTGAAAAATCCGCTTATTGTAGTGGAGCGCCACCGCCGCCGGCGTACTGATAAGCGCCCACAACTTACCGTTGTAGTGGCACGCCTCCCAGTAAACGCGCTTGTAGTACCCCTCGCCGATGCCGTGCTCCCGCGCCAGATCGTCCAGCGGCTCCAGGGCATCAATCGCCGCAAACTGCGCCACCTGCGCGTCCCAGAGCCCGGCAATGTCCGGCGGCACCCCCGCCGCCGTCGCCACCAGAGTCTTCTGGTTGATGTTACTCATCGACAGGTACTCGACGTAGATGCCCTTCTCTTTGCCGACCGTCGCGTTGAAGTCGTTAACAATCTCCTTCATCTGCTCGGCCTCGTTGCCGGTCCACTTCTCCCAGTAGGAGACCACCACCCGGTCCTTCGGCCGATCCGCATTCGCCCGCGGCCCGAAGACCAGTAGCCCCGTAGCCAGCAGCAGCAACACAGCAATAACGAGGTAGCGCATTACTCTCATAGGAAGCCCTCACCGCAGCGCCAACGCCGCTCTTAATGGGTTGGCCGATTCCCCGCCGAAAATCCTGCTTTTCCCGCACGAAAACACCTGGAAAAGGCAGCCGGGCGCGCCGTGGCGGGTATAACCATCCCGGAGCAAACCCATGGCAACCCACAAAAACGCTGCAGAGCAGACCGGCCGGCAGTTCCTCCGTGACACCCTCGCCTACGTGGACCGCGCCGCGGCCCATGTCACCGGCCACTCGCCCGGAGTCATCGACCAGATCCGCGAGTGCAACGCCGTCTGCCGCTTCCGCTTCCCCGTCCGCATGGACGACGGCCGCATCGAAGTCTTCGACGCCTTCCGCGCCGAGCACAGCCACCACCGCCTCCCCACCAAAGGCGGCATCCGCTACAGCCCCGACGTCACCGAAGACGAGGTCGTAGCCCTCGCCGCCCTGATGACCTTCAAATGCGCGATCGTAGACGTCCCCTTCGGCGGCGCCAAGGGCGGCGTGCGCGTGGACGCCCGCCGCCTCTCCGAAGGCGAGCGTGAGCGCCTCACCCGCCGCTACACCACCGAGCTCATCCGCAAGAACTTCATCGGCCCCGCGGTGGACGTGCCCGCACCTGATTACGGGACCGGCCCGCGGGAGATGGCATGGATCGCGGACACGTACAAGGCGCTCGCCCCCTCGCACGTTGGCGACACGATGGCGTGCGTCACGGGCAAGCCGCTCGCCCTGCACGGCATCCCGGGCCGCCAGGAAGCGACCGGGCGGGGCGTCGCCATCGGCATCCGCGAGGCGTGCCTGCGCGCCGAGGACATGACGCCGCTCGGTCTGACCGTGGGCGTCGAGGGCAAGCGCGTCATCATCCAGGGTCTCGGGAATGTCGGCCTGTACGCGGCGCAGTTCCTGTGCGCGGACGGCGCGGTGCTGGTGGGCGTGAGCGAGATCGAGGGGGGGCTGTACCGCCCGGGTGGCCTCGACCTGGAAGCGCTAATCGCCTACCGACAGGAGCACGGGACGCTGGCGGGATACCCGGATGCGGAGTTCCTGCCCGACCCGCGGTCGGTCCTGGAGCGGGAGTGTGACATCCTCGTGCCAGCCGCGCTGGAAGCGCAGATTAACGAGGAGAACGCGGGACGGATCACCGCGAAGATCATCGGGGAGGCGGCGAACGGCCCCGTAACCCGGGAGGCGGAGGCGATCCTGCGCCAACGGCCCGTGCTGATCCTGCCGGATATCTACCTCAACGCGGGCGGCGTGACCGTCTCCTACTTTGAATGGCTTAAAAACCTGAGCCACGTCAGCTTCGAGCGGATGAACAAGCGCTACCTGGACGTCACGCAGCAGAGTCTGCTCGGCGCGGTCGCGCGGATGACCGGCCAGACGCCTGCCGCGGAAGACATGTCCCGGCTCCGCGGGCCAACGGAGATCGAGATCGTCCGCACCGCTCTGGAGGAGACAATGGCGCGCTCGTATCTGAACATCCACAGCCTCTGGAAAGAGAGCGGTCTGCCGGACCTGCGGACGGCAGCCTTTGTGTTCGCCATCTCGCGCGTGGCCACAACCTACCAGATGCAGGGCGTCTTTCCCTGATCGGGGACGCGCCGGGCGGGATAGGATACGATGCATCCATAAGCATGAATGCCTCAACCGCCCACCCGGCGTCCCCCCCGGGCGCATCCCAGGAAGTCGAATCTGAGTACGAACGCCGCCTCGCAGACCGCCGCACGACGGAGGCGGCGTTGTCCCGGCGGGCAGACCGTGTCGGCAACGTCCGCCTCGCGGTCTTCCTCCTGGGCGCGATCCTTGCCTACTTTGCCATCTTTCCGCAGACGGTTTCGGCGTGGTGGCTCACGCTGCCCGGCGCGGCGTTCCTGGCGCTGGTGATCCACCACGACCGCCTCCTGAAGGCGCGGGACCGGGCGGGACGCGCCGCCGCCTTCTACGAGCAGGGGCTGCGCCGCCTGCGCGACGAGTGGGCGGGCACCGGCAACCCCGGGGACCGGTTTGCGGACCCCGCCCACCCCTACGCCGCGGACCTGGACCTTTTCGGTCACGGCTCGCTCTTTGAACTTCTCTGCACCGCCCGAACCCGGATGGGCGAAAACACACTGGCGGACTGGCTGCGCGCGCCCGCCGACGCGGCGGAAACGATTTGGGAGCGGCAGGCGGCGGTCGGAGAGTTGCGCGACCGTCTGGACCTGCGTGAGGACATCGCGGTCCTCGGGGCGGAGGTCCGCGCCGGCAAGCGCCGTGCAGGCGTGGACGCAGACGCGCTGGCGGCGTGGGCGGAGGCTCCACCGGTCCCCGTTCCCGGTTCTGCGGAGCGGTACGCCGTTCTGGGCGGGGCGGCGGCGCTGGGACTTGCTGCCGTCGGAGCGTGGATTGCCGGGCGCGGCCTGCTGCCGCTTGTTGTGATGGTTCCGGTGCTCGGCTTCCTGAGTGCACGCTGGCGCCGCTCCACCGAGGAGGTGCTCGCCCCGCTGGAGCAGGCGGCGCGTGACCTGGAGCTGCTGGCGGGACTCCTGGCCCGATTGGAGCGCGAAATGGTCTCCTCACCGATGCTATCGGCGCTGCACGGCGCTATTGCAGGTGGCGAGCCCGCCTCGGCGGCTATCTCCCGGCTGAATATGCTGCTGGACCTGCGCGACGCCGAGCGGAACCCGTTCTTCGCTCCGCTGGCGTTCCTCCTCCTGTGGCGGGTGCAATCGGCGGCGGCGGTTGAGAACTGGCGACGGTCACACGGCCCGCATGTGGCGGCGTGGCTGGCGGCGGCAGGAGAGTGGGAGGCCGTGGCGGCGCTGGCGGGCTACGCCCATGAGCATCCGGACGCCCCGTTCCCCGAGATCCTGCCCGACGGCTCACCGCCGGCATTCGAAGCGACAGGACTCGCCCACCCACTGCTGCCGCGGGGCGGCGCGGTTCCGAACGATGTGGCGTTCGGGGGCCCCAACACCCCGAAACTCCTGATGGTCTCCGGGTCGAACATGAGCGGCAAATCAACGCTGCTACGGGCGGTGGGGACAAACGCGGTACTGGCGATGGCCGGAGCGCCGGTGCGGGCGAAGCACCTGCGCCTGACGCGCGTCGCCATTGGTGCGTCGCTCCGGACACAGGATTCCCTCCAGAGCGGCGTTTCCCGCTTCTACGCGGAGATCTCGCGCCTCAAGCAGGTGACTGACCTTGCGGAGGGAGCCGGACGACTCCCTCTGCTCTTCCTGCTGGACGAGGTGCTGAGCGGCACGAATTCGCACGACCGGCGCATCGGGGCCGAGGCGATCCTGCGGGGGCTGGTGGCGCGCGGCGCCATCGGCCTCGCGACCACGCACGACCTCGCGCTGACGGAAATTGCGAATGACCCCGCCCTGCAGGCGGTCAACGTTCACCTGCAAGATCACCTCGACGACGCGGGGACGCTCGCCTTCGACTATCGACTTCAGCCGGGCGTCGTCACGCGCAGCAACGCCCTCGCCCTGATGCGTGCGGTCGGCCTCGACATCCGCTGACCCCTACTTGAGGAAGCGCCCGAGCACTTCGCGCACCTCTTCTACCAGGTTCTCGCGCTTCATCTCGCGGGCGCAGTCGTGCTCGCTGCCCGTGCCGTGGCCCACCACGCAGGATTCCAGGTGATTGGTGAGCAGTTCCACCCCCAGGGCGTCCAGCGCAGAGCGCGCCGCGGCGATCTGTGTGAGGATGTCCACGCAGTACTTATCCTCATCGATCATACGCGCAACGCCGGATATCTGTCCGGCGATGCGATTTACCCGGGCCTTTGCCTTCTTCTTCGTTTCTTCCGTCATCCGTGGAACGATCTCCGTGGGAATAGCGCTATGAAAACATTATACCCCCCGGGGGTACAAAGGACAAATCATAACGAGCGCGCATTTCTTCCGGGGTCTTGGGGTACATTCGTTGTGGAGATATGACCCGTAGTAAGGAGACGAATACCCCATGCCCAAAGTATCGATCGGAATAGAGGACGACGCGCGGAAGAAATCGGTCGCGATTCTGAACACGGTCCTCGCGTCGGATTCCGTGCTGTATACGAAGACCCGGAACTACCACTGGAACGTCACCGGCCCTACCTGGCGCGACCTGCACAAACTCCTCGAAGAGCAGTATCTGGCGCTGGCGGAGTCCAACGACGAGATCGCGGAGCGGGCTCGGAGCCTGGGCGGCAACGCCGTCGGTACGATGACGGAGTTCCTCCAGTGCAGCAAGATCCAGGACGAGAAGCCCAATCACTATCCGTCCGCGCATACGATGGTGCGGAGCTTGGTGGACGACCACGAGACGATCATCCGGTACCTGCGCGAGTCCATCTCGGCCACGGACGACTGGGACGACGTGGGCACCTCTGACATGCTGACCACGTTGATGGAGGCCCACGAGAAGATGGCCTGGATGCTCCGCGCCTTCCTGGAAGGCGAAGGCGTTTAGGCGTCCCACGGGAAATAGCGGCGGCGGAGGCACTGTCCTCCGCCGCTTTCGTTTGCCTGCTCCAAAGAGCGGGCGCGCGCCCGGAACTGCCCTACCGGATTTCTGGTCGGTGTTCCTACCGGGGCGCAAGCCTCGGGTCTGAGGCTGCGGTCGGCGAGTGAAGGGAGCACAAACGTGGAAACGGTGAAGGTAGCTACGGTCCCGGGACCGGCGTTCGAGTGGGAGAAGGCGGCGGGTTCGTCCGCGGCTGCGTCCCTGCCCCCCGCGGAGGATGAGGAGTTCCTGGACGCCTACTCGAAGGCGGTGGTGCGGGTCGCGGAAGCGGTCAGTCCCTCCGTGGTGAACATTGAGACCGCCGGGGGCAAGGGGCAGCCGCGCGGCGGGGGCGCCGGGTCCGGCTTCGTCCTCACGCCGGACGGCTACGTACTGACGAACAGTCACGTGATCCAGGGGGCGGAGCGGCTGCGCGTGACACTGGCGGATGGACGGACGTCCTCCGGTGAGGTGGTCGGCGACGATCCCTATACCGACCTGGCCGTTGTCCGCATCGACGCACCGAACCTGACGCCGGTTACGCTGGGCGATTCGGCGCGGGTGCGTGTAGGTCAGATGGCCATCGCCATCGGGAACCCGTTCGGGTTCCAGACCAGTGTCACCGCGGGCGTGGTCAGCGCACTCGGGCGGTCGCTCCGGGCCTACAGCGGACGGACCATCGACAATGTCCTGCAGACGGACGCCGCGCTGAACCCGGGCAACTCGGGGGGCCCTCTGGTCACCAGCCGGGGTGAGGTCATCGGGGTCAATACGGCGGTCATCCTGCCCGCACAGGGATTGTGCTTTGCTATCGCGGTAAACACAGCCCGGTTCGTCGCCGGGAAACTCATCGCGGAGGGGCGGGTGCGCCGCGCCTATATCGGTGTCGCGGGGCAGAACGTGGTCCTGCCGCGCCGCCTGACGCTGCTGCACGGCGCTCCGGAGACCGGCGTCCTGGTGGCGGGCATCGAGCCGAACAGCCCGGCGGCGCTGTCGTCGCTGAAGGAGGGCGACGTGATTATCGCGCTGGAGGCCCACCCGGTGACCGGCATCGACGACCTGCACCGCCTGCTCAGCGCCGAGCGGGTTGGGGTGCGCATTCCGCTCACGGTCCTGCGCCGGGGCGAGCGGGAGATTGTTCACCTCGTCCCCGCCGAGATGGCGTGAAAGGTGTTGCCGCCGGGGAAGGCGAAGCCTTCCCCGGTGCCCCGCTATGACGCAGTACCTTTTCCTCAACGCCGCCCCAGGCGCGCGCTGGAATCAGAACCACCCGGAAACTATCACCGAAGCCCTGTTCCGTGAGCCAATGGCCGCCCTGCGGATGGCGGGTGACCCGCCGCCTCGCGTCCGCCCCGGGCTCTCGTTCATCCTCTCCTATCTGGATGGCCCGTCGGAGAGTCTGGACGAAACCCTGCGCCGCCTCCTCGCCCTCGCAGAGCGCGAGGAGGTCCCCGTTCTGATCGTGCTCGACGGGCAGAACTGGTGGGGACACCGCCCCGACCTCTGGAACTGGTGGGACCGCGCAAAGCCCGGCTACTCCCCCAATAACGCCGAGAACGTTGAGTGGACGGATTGGGGGCCGGAGCACGCCGTCACGATCTGCTGGCGCAACTGGGGCCGGCAGATACGCGTCCTGCCCGCGCCGAATCTCGCGGCCCCGCGGTTCCGCCAGGCCGCGCGAGAGCACCTGCCCCGCCTTGCCCGCCGGATACAGCGCTGGGCGGACGCCCTGCCCACCCGCAAGCGGTGGCTCTACCCCGGTATCAAGGTCGGGTGGGAGGCGTCGATCGGCATCAACGCCTATCACTACCCGGGTGGCAACGCCCTGCTCACACGCCCCGAGGCCGACGACCCGAAAAACGGTCTGGACATGGCTACGGACTTTGCCGGCGGGCTGGCGCCGCTCGGGTACGCAGCACTTACCAGCGAGAACAAGAAGCGGACCGGTCGGATCACGCGGGAGGATCACGAGCGTCTCGTGGCCGACTACCTGGCGTTCCTGTCGCGCCTGTGCCGCGAAGCGGGCGTGGCGAAGGATGACATCTTCACGCACGCCGGGGGGCAGTTCGCGCCGTGGGAGAAGCACTACTCACACCGGGTCGCCATCAATCCGGATTCGGTCCCCGGGTGGAGCCTGTACGGGCATGCTCCCCGGGAGGCAGGGGACCTGGCCGCTTCCCTGGACGCCGCGCACCGGAGCGATTGGTGCGCGGCCGAGTGGCTGCCTCTGGGCGCGAAGACCGCGGCGGCGTGGAAGAAGGCCGCGCTGGACACCCTGCGATTCCAGCACTGCCGATCGCTTTCGGTGTATAACTGGGAGGGAATACGAGGCGATCCGG
>CALEKU010000101.1 GCA_937902745.1 uncultured Armatimonadota bacterium | reverse complement strand
TGGAGCCCGCGGAGGCGGGCTTGAATCACAGAAGCCGGGACTTCAGTCCACGGCGGGAACGGCAGCAGCTAACTGCTTCTCCGCGCCGAACTGGCGCCGGTACAGCGTCGCATACAGCCCCCCGTGCGCCAGAAGCTCCTCGTGCGGCCCCGACTCCACCAGGCGCCCCCGCTCCAGCACCAGGATGCGGTCCGCGCTGCGGATAGTCGAGAGCCGGTGCGCAATGATCAGCGACGTGCGGCCCGCCAGCAGCGTTTCCAGCGCCTGCTGGATCAGGTACTCGCTGGTCGCGTCCAGGCTGCTCGTCGCCTCGTCCAGTATCAGGATGCGCGGGTCCTTCAGCAGCGCCCGCGCGATCGAGAGCCGCTGCCGCTCGCCGCCCGACAGGCGAAACGCGCGCTCTCCCACCACCGTATCGTACCCCTCCGGCAGGTCGTTCACGAAGTCGTGGATGTTCGCGGCCTTCGCCGCCGCCACGATCTCCTCGTCCGAAGCGCCCGGGCGGGCGTACAGCAGGTTCTCGCGCACCGTCGCGTGGAACAAAAACGTCTCCTGCGTCACCACGCCCATGTGGGCGCGTAGGCTCTCCTGGGTCACGTCGCGCAGGTCGTGGCCGTCCAGCGTGATCCGGCCGTCGTCCGGGTCGAGCAGGCGCGGCAGTAGGTAGGTCACCGTGGTCTTGCCCGCGCCGCTCGGCCCCACCAGCGCCACCCGCTCCCCGGGCCGAATCTCGAACGACACGTCGCGCAGGGCGAAGGGCTCCCGCCCGGGCTCGGGCTCAGGTTCCGCTTCCGCTTCCTCCTCGGGCGGCTTTTCTGCGGGCGCCGCGGCGCGCGGGTAGGCGAAGCCGACGTCCTCGAAGCGGATATGCCCGCGCACCGGCTCGGGAAGGGGGAGGGCGTCGGGGCGGTCGCGCACCTCGGGCTCGGTGTCCAGAAGCCCGAAGATGCGCTCGAACACGGCGAGCGCCCCCTGCACATCCACGTAAACATTCGCGAGGTTCGCAAGCGGCCGGTACAAACTGGTCAGGTAGGCCACGAACGCAATCACCGTTCCCACGGTGATCTCCCCGCGGATAGCGAGATACCCCCCGTAGGCGTAGATCAGGGCCGGGCCGGCAACACTGATAACGTTCAAGCAAAGCCACAGCCAGCGGCCCGCCAGCGCCTGCCGGATGTTCAGGTCCATCACGCGCCGGCCGAGGCGCCGGAACTCCGCGATGTCCGCCGCCGCCTGCACAAAGACCTTCGTGAGCAGCATCCCGCCGATGTTCAGCCGCTCCTGCAGGAACGCCGTCTGGTCCGCCTGTGCCTCCTGCGTTTCGCGCGACACGCGCCGCCGGAACTTACCGACGGTTCGCGTCGGCAGGTACAGCCCGGGCACCACCGCCAGCGCCAGCAGCGCCAGGCGCGCGTCCATGGCAAAGATGACCGCGGCAGTGGCGACCACGGTGAACAGGTTCGACGCGATGGAGATGAGCGTGTTGGCGGCGGCGCCCTGCACCGCGGCGACATCGCTGCTGACGCGCGATACGATCTCGCCCGCGCGGGTGGTGGTGTAAAACGGGAGGGACATGCGCTGTAGGTGCTGGAACAGACGCCCCCGCAGGTCGAAGACGATGGCCTCGCCGACCCGGGCGCTGATGAGGCTCTGCAGCAGGCCGATTAGACCGGTGGCGATGCTGAGGCCCACCACCGCACCCACCGGCCAGAACAGCAGGTGCGCGTCCCGCTCCGGGATCGCCTGGTCGAGAATGCCACGCACCGCGAGCGGCGGCAGCACGCCCAGGCCGGCAGTGGTTGCAATGCAGAGGGAGATGACCAGCCAGGCCCGCCAGTGGGGCAGTACCAGAAGGCGCGCGGCCCGCAGCGCCATCGCGCGGTCCAGAGGGGGCGACTTCCCGCCGCCCGGGCTGCCGGGTTCGCCGCCGACATTACGGTTGTTCAGGCCGAAGGTCCGGGGCATGCCGCCGACGGTGCGGTCCAGACCGCCCCACCCGCCGAGCCCTCCCCGGCCCCCCACACTCACCCGCAGCCGCCCTTCTCGCTGTCCCCGGCGCGGGCCTCGCGCAGGCCGCGCCGGAGCCGGGTCAGCAGCGTGATGAGCTGCATCTTCTCCGGCGGTGTGAGGCCGGAGAGAAGCTGGCTCAAAAGCTTGCGGTGGTGGGGCAGGGCGGTCTCCAGAAGCGCCGCCCCCTCCTCGGTCAGACAGGCGCGGGTGATGCGCCGGTCGGGCAGCGCGCCGCCGTCGCGGCGCACCAGTCCGTGCCGCTCCAGCCGGTCGATCAGGCCGGTGACGTTCGCCTTGGTCACGACCAGCAGGCGCCCGATCTCGCTCAGAGGCAGCCCCTCCGGGCCGGCGTCGCGCAGGACCAGCAGGGCGTTGAACTGCGCTCCGGTCAGGTGCAGGTCGCGCAGCCCGCGGTCCACATCCGGCCCAAGCGAGGCGTTGGTGCGCAGGATGTTGTAGACCAGGACCGCGTCGATATCCGCGCTCGCCGCATCGTCGGACGCGTGCCCGGTACCCGTGCAGGTGCCCGCGCTGAGATCGTTAACCTGTTTACTATCCACATGCCAAGTATACCGCTACTCCGCCCCTGGGAACAGGGCAGCCCTTCGATACCATTCCCCAGCACTGACGCTGGAGCAGGAAGTGGTATTGTGCGCTTTCCGGATGCGAAGGGGCGGGGAGAGTAGGGGGTAAATCCAGTGGGTGACGAGAGGGCGGCCATGCCACGCAGGGCGGACGACATCGTTTTTATGTTCTTCACGACGGGCAAGAGCGCGCAGGGGGTGCCGAAGGAGGAGCTAACCCGGCTCCAGGCGGCGCACATCGCGAACCTGGGGCGGCTGTACCACGCGGGGATCTCGCCGCTGGCCGGGCCGCTCGCGGACCCGGAGCGGCAGAAGCGCGGCATTGTGCTGCTGCGTCTGAAGGAGCCGGCCGCGGTGCCGGAGCACTTCCGCCCGGACCCGTACGTAAGCCAGGGCTTTATGAAGGTCGAGGCGCACCGCATGACGCCGCTGGTGCTGGACCTGGATAAGCCCTCGGAGACAGAGATTGCCGAGCACACCATCGCGCTGATTGAGGAGGCCGACGCTGGGGGAAAGACCGCGCCGCCGCCGCCTCTGGACATTGAGCGGTGGGAGCGGCTGCCGTGGAAGGAGCGGCCCCGCGTGCTCCTGCGCCGCGCCGACCCAAAGGACGGGCCGCTGTTCGCCGTTGCGATCTTCGCGAGCGCGAAGCAGGACGAGGTCCGGGCGCTGCTCCAGAAAGACCCGGCGTTGCGGCCCGGAGGTCCGTGGCGCCTGCACATCTGGAAGCAGTGGCTCGGGCGGAATGCCCTGAAGCCATAGGCAGAAATCGGCCCCGAAAAAGGCAGGCTGTTACGGAAGGAAAATAGCAGGAGTGGCGACAACTATAGCCACATGAACCGGTCGCACCTTCCCCGACGGGGGGCGTCCGCGCGGCTCGCCGCGGCGGCCCCTGTGGTTACCTTAACTCTCGTAGCTCTTTCCGCCGGATCTCCCACCTACGCCCAACTCCCCGAACCCGAGATTAAGCCCGTTATTGGAGCGCGTATGCCCGCGCTCTCCCCCGACGGCAAGAAGCTCGCCTTCGTGTGGCGCGGGGATATCTGGGTCACCGATGGAAACGGCGGTCGCGCCTATCCCGTCACCAGCCACGTAGAGCTGGATGCCAACCCGGTATTCTCGCCGGACGGCAAGTGGATCGCCTTCTCCTCGACCCGCAACGGGAACTGGGACATCTTTGTGGTCCCCACTGTTGGCGGCGAGGCGCGCCAACTCACCTTCTCCAGCGGCTCCGAGATCGCTACCGACTGGACGCCCGACGGAAAGACCCTGATCTTCACCGGCAAGCGCGATTCAGTGAACAGTACGGTGTTCGCCCTTGATGTGGCGACGCTGCGCTTCAAGAAGCTCACCGAAGACTACAAGAACCTGGGGGAGGTGACCACCTCGCCCGACGGCAAGCGTATCGCGTTCCAGCGCTACGGCTTCCCCTGGACCCGCCCGCGCTACCAGGGCTCGGCCGCTGCGCAGCTCTGGACGCTCGACCTGCCCACCGGCAAGCGCACCGCGCTCGCGGACAACGAGCGCCAGCACCTCTGGCCCCGCTGGATGCCCGGCGGTAAGGAGATCGTCTGCGTCACCTACGGCGAGCCCACCCCGAATGCCCAGTGGCTGAACAAGCCGCTCCCCCCGCTCAAGGATAGCGCGGCGCGCACCCCGAACCTGTGGACCTTCCCGGCCGGCGGTGGCGCGCCGAAGCAGCGGACGTTCTTCACCGGGGGCTCCGTGCGCTTCCCGACCGTGGCCCGCCAGAGCGGCGATATCGTGTTCGAGCATGAGCACGACCTGTACCGCCTCGCTCCCGGTGCGAAGGAGCCCGTGAAGCTCGCGCTCTTCTGCGGCAGCGAGGACAAGCAGAACAACATCCAGCGGCAGACGTTCACCAACTCCCAGGTGGCCGAGGCGGAGATCAGCCCGGACGGCAAGACGTTCGGCTTCGGGCTCAAGGGTGACCTCTGGACGATCCCGGTCGAGCAGAAGAAGGGGGACCGCAACGCCGACCTCGCCCTGCGCCTCACCGACTACCCCGGCTCCGACCATGACTTCAACTGGTCGAAGGACGGCAAGGAGATGTTCTTCATCTCCGACCGCGGCGGCAGCGACGGCGTCTACGCCGTGAACACGACCACGAAGGCGGTACGGACCCTCTGGACCGGCGCGGGCGACGCCTACGGCCCGTCGCTGACCCCGGATGGCAAGAGCGTGTACTTCTGGGTGCGGGGCAGCACCGCGGTGGGCGGCGGTCCGGACGCCGATGGTCTGTACCTCAAGCCGTCCGCGCCTGCGGACGCCGGTACGCCCGCCAAGCGGCTGATCGCCCTGCCGGGCGCGCTCCAGTTCGGCTCTCCCTCCTTCTCGCCCGACATGAAGTGGGTGGCCTACACTCGGCGCGGCATCGAGAGCGGCGGCGTGAACATCTACATCGCGCCCGCGGACGGCAGCGGCACCGCGGTAAACGTCACGAAGCTGAATGCGTTCCACGGGCGGCCCACCTGGTCGCCGGACGGGCGGTTCCTGTTCTTTAGCTCCAACCGCGACGGCAGCGGTCTGTACGTCCTCCCGCTCCAGCCGGAGGACGCCCGCGAGGACGAGCTGGAGATCAAGTTCGAGAAGCCCAAGGCGCCGGTCGCCATTACGATCGACTTCGAGGACACGCCCCAGCGCATCCGCAAGATCAGCGGCCAGAACCCGGACGCCGACCTGACCGTGACCGACGAGGGGCAGATCTTCTTCGTCTCCGGCGGCGACGCCTACCGCCTGTCGTTCGACGGCAAGGAATCCACCAAGCTGACCAACGGCGGCGGGGTGTCGAACCTGCGTGTCAGCGCGGACGGCAAGACGCTCTACTTCTACCGGGGCGGCGCCCTCTTCACCCTGCGGAACCAGCCGCCGTACCCGACGACGCAGGTAGCGTTCACCGCGCAGTGGGAGCGCGACGTGCGCGCGGAGCGGAAGGCGGCATTCAACGAGTTCTGGCGCTCCTACAACACCCGCTTCTACGACGGCAACTTCCACGGGCGCGACTGGTCTGCTCTGCGCACCCGCTACGAGCCGCTGCTGGAGGCCGTGGGCACGCGCGAGGAGTTCGCCACCCTGCTGAACATGATGATCGGTGAGGTGGAGGCGTCGCACTCCGAAGTCGGCGCGGCCCCGTCCGGCATCAACGGGCCGAGCACCCGCCACCTCGGCGTCTACTTCGACTACACGTATGAAGGCCCGGGCATCAAGGTCAAGGACGTGCCGAAGCGCGCTCCCGGCTCCTACGCCCGCACCCGCATCAAGCCGGGCGAGTACATCGTCGCGGTGGACGGTCAGGACGTGACGCTGGACGAGAACCTCTTCAAGGTTCTTAACGACAAGGGCAACCGCGACTTCGTGCTGCTGGTCAACGACAAGCCGACCCGCCAGGGCGCGCGCACCGTTACCTACCGGGCGCTGACCAGCGGCGAGTGGAACGATATCCACTACCGCAACCGCACCGAGTGGCTGCGCAAGTTGGTGGACCAGAAGTCGAAGGGGGAGGTTGCCTACGTCCACATCGCCGGCATGGGCGGGACGAACCAGGTCCTCTTCGACCGTGAGCTTTACGAGTACGCCGAGGGCAAGAAGGCCGTCATCATCGACGTGCGCTTCAACGGCGGCGGTAACATCGCCGACACCCTGCTCTCCTGGCTGAACATGAAGCCCTACGGCACCTACCTGCCGCGCAACGGCTACCCGCAGCCCGCGCCCAACCGCTCCTGGAACAAGCCGATTGTGGTGCTGATGAACGAGCACTCCTACAGCAACGCCGAGATGTTCCCCTACGATATGAGGGCGACCGGCCTGGCGAAGCTGGTGGGAATGCCCACGCCCGGGTACGTGATCTGGACCACCGGCTTGCAGTTGGTGGACGGCACGAACGCCCGCATGCCGGGCAGCGGCGTGTTCCGCAAGGACGGTTCGCCGCTGGAGAACATGGGCGAGCAGCCGGACTACAAGATCCCGCTCAGCAACGAGGACTGGCTTGCCGAGCGTGACCCGCAGCTGGAGAAGGCCATCGAGCTGCTGACGAAGTAGCCGCAGCAATGAAGAAGGGGGCGGGGCGTCTTTCGCCCCGCCCCCTTCTTCTTTGTTCTACGCGTCGTACTCACTCAGGAGACCCTGCGCCCGCAGGGCCTCCTGAATCTGTTTACGCCCCCGGTGGACCCGCGTCCGCACCAGCGCCATCGAGATCTGGCAGCGCTCGGCGATCTCCTCGTAGGAGAACTCGTGCAGGTGCGCCAGGGTCGCCACCTCGCGGTAGGCGGGCGGCAGCCCGGCGATCGCGCGCCGGATCGCCTCGGCCTCCATCCGCCGTATGACGGCCCGCTCGGGCGTCGTCTCCGCACGGGCGGCGGGCGCCGCTCCGGTCGCCTCCAGCATCTCCAGTGAGGCCGCCGGTCCCGCCTGGTTCTCTGGCAGGCGCTGCTCCCGCGCATAGCGATTCAGGAACAGATTGCGCAGCATGGTGCGCAGCCACACGCGTGCAGCGGCGTCCGACTTCAGGCAGTGGAGGCGGGAGTACGCCCGGATCAACGTCTCCTGCACCAAATCCTGCGCCCCATCCGCGTCCCGCGTCAGCCGCCGCGCCATGCGGTGCAGCGCATCCCGGTGCGGCAGGATTGTGTTCTCGAACGTCATCGGCTTCCTCCCTGATGTATTCTTACGGTGTCATTGTAGGGTGGGGCAGGGGATCGCACATCGGGCGTGGGACGGCTTCGCCCTCCGACCCGGGACCGATTCGTCTCCGCCCGGAAATAGGTCTGCAGTCGGAGGCGAAACCGTCTCGCGTTCGTGGCGGGCGGCCTGCGCCCGGGACTACAATGGGGGCGGAGGATCAGGACGTTGAGGACTAAGGCCCGTCCGCGCCCAAAACAACAACCTACCCGGGACCGCCCCTTTCGACGCTTCCAGTGGCGGCTTGCCTTCTCGTACATGATGGCGACGGTCCTGGCGACGCTGGTGCTGGAGCTGCTCATCCTGGGCGCCGGGATCTACTACGTTGGCTTCTCGAACGCCTTCCTGCGCGATACGGCGAAGCGGGGCATCAGCGCGATGAAGCCGCTGGTGCCCTACCTGGGGACACCCGACCCGGCCGACCTGGAGGAGATAATCTGGGAGCAGACGGAGCTGCCGGAGGGGGAGCGCGGGCCGGAGGTGAGCCTCCGAATCGCCGGGGACGTGGATCTGCTGGCGGTGACGGACCCCGAAGGGCGCATCGTCGCCTTCGGGCCGCGCCGGGCGGACCAGCGCAAGGGGGAGTCCCTCCTGCGCTCGCTGAACCCCCAGGAGCGCGAGGTGTTCGAGGCGGCCCGCCAGGGCGCGACCGACGCGGAGCGCATCGTGCGGCGCACCCCCGACACCCGCATCATCACCGCCCTCCCCATCCTGGACCGGAAGGGGAACCTCCTGGGCGTGGGGTTCTACCGCTCACTGCCCCTCCGCGCGGCGGGCGATGTGCCCTGGACGCTGCTGAGCGTGATCCTGATCGGGGCGTTGCTGGCCGCGGTCGGCTCCGGCCTGGTCGGTATCTGCGTCGGCTACCTTATCTCGCGCCGGCTGGCCCGCCGCCTGACCCGCGTGGCGGGGGCGGCGGATGCCTGGGCGCGCGGCGACTTCTCGGCCCGCCTGGACGACCGGGAGGGCGACGAGATAACCCTGCTGACGGTGCGCCTGAACCGCATGGCCCGCGACCTGCATGACCTGCTGGCGCTGCGGCAGGATGTTGCTACCCTGGAGGAGCGCAACCGGCTCGCCCGTGACCTCCACGACACCGTGAAGCAGCAGGTCTTCGCCACCGCCATGCAGGTGAGCGCCGCCCGCGCGCTGCTCACCCGTGAACCGGACCGTGCCGGGGAGCATCTGGACGAGGCGCAGAAGCTGGCGCACCAGGCGCAGAAGGAGCTGACTACCCTGCTGCGCGAACTGCGCCCGGTCAGCGCGGCCGGTGCCGCCGACCGGTCGCTGACCACGATTTTGGAGGGGCACCTCGCCGACTGGCAGCGTCAGACGGGTATCCGCGCGGAGTTCACCGCCGCGGACCCGCCCCGATTGCCGGACACGACGGCGGGTGCGCTGCTGCGCATCGCGCAGGAGGCGCTGGCGAACGTCGCCCGGCACAGCGGAGCGTCCCTGGTGCGTGTCGCGCTGGAGGGCGGGCGGGACGCCGACTCGGTGACCCTCTCGGTGCGGGACGACGGCCGCGGCTTCGATACAAACGCGCCCGGCGGCGGCACGGGCCTGGGCCTGCACACCATGCGCGAGCGGGCGGAGGAGCTGCCAGGGGGGCGGTTTACGCTCACCAGCGCCCCCGGCATCGGCACGCTGGTCCGGGTGCAGGCGACCGTCTTACCCGAGGAGAAACCCTGATGGAAGAGCGCATCACCCTGGTCCTGGTGGACGACCACAGCATGGTCCGCAAGGGCGTCCGGGCGTTCCTGGAAACGCAGCCGGACCTGATCGTAGTCGGCGAGGCGGAGTCCGGCGAGGCGTCCGTCCGGGTGTGCGCCGATCTCGCGCCGGACGTTGTGCTGATGGACCTGATCCTCGGCGCGGGCATGGACGGCATCGAGGCGACCCGGCGCGTCAAGGAGGTCAGCCCCCGCACCCAGGTCATTATCCTCACGTCCTACTACGACGAGTCCCACACGCTGCCCGCCCTGCGCGCCGGCGCGCTCTCCTACCTGCTGAAGGACGTCGGCTCGGACGAACTGGCGTCTGCCGTGCGCGCGGCGGCCCGCGGCGATGTCGTGCTGCACCCGCGCGTGGCGGCCCAGATGATGGACTTCCTGCGCGGCGGCAGCGGCGCAGGCAGCGTGAGCCGCGCTCCCGCGGCGGGCGGTGCCGCGGAGGACGGCTCCCCTCTCACCGCCCGCGAAACCGAGGTGCTGCGCCTGATCGCGGACGGCCTCTCCAACACCGACATCGCGGAGCGGCTGTTCCTGTCGGAGAAGACGGTGAAGTCGCACGTCAGCAACATCCTCTCCAAACTGCACCTGACCGACCGCACCCAGGCCGCCGTCTACGCCTGGCGCGAGGGCATCGTCACCCGCGACGCCTGACCTGCTCACCCTTGTCTCTGCCGCGCTGCGTACCGACCGGTCGGTACGAAAAAACGGTATAATAATGAGACAATGGCAACGACGGAAACCGAGATCGCAGCGGCAATGCCGGAGAAGAAGCGGCGGCTGATCGAGGCCGCCGTGCGCCGGATGCTGCGCTACGGCTACGCCGCGACGTCGGTCGAGGAGATCTGCGCCGAGGCCGGTGTGACGAAGGGTAGCTTCTTCCACTACTTCGCCAGTAAGGAAGAGATAAGCCGCGCGGCGATGGACGCCTGGGCGGGCGGCTGGCTCCAGATCCTGGAGGCGGCGCGGTTCGACGCGATCCCCGACCCGTTGGACCGGCTGGAGCGCCTCTTCGATGTCATGGCCGAAACCTACCTGACTCCGGAGGTGGACCCCGGCTGCATGATCGGCACAGTAGGGCAGGAGACCGCCCTCGCCAACCCGGGCCTGGGAGAGCAGGTCGCCGCCCACTTCGACACCTGGACCGAGGGGGTGCGCCGGATGCTCGCCGACGCAAAGGCCGCCCACCCGCCCGCCGTGGACTTCGATCCGGCCAGCGTCGCCGACTTCCTGCTCGGCATCGTCCAGGGCACGCTCCTGGTCGCGAAGACCCGCCCAGACCGCGCCGTGGTCCGCAACAACGTCGCCCACTGCCGGGCCTACGTCCTCGGCCTCTTCGGCAGAGCCCCCGCGGGCGCTGCCCGCCCCTGACGCGCGGGTAACGCATCCCGCGAAAATAGGTTCCCGATTTCTACCACCGCCCTTTCCGTGTTCCCGCTCTCGCCGCAGTGTCCTCGCATCAGGAACATACCGACTGGTTGGTATGCAAGGAAAGGCGGAGGAGAGACATGAGGAAAATCGTGGCCGGAGTCTTCGTATCCCTGGACGGCGTGATCGAAGCGCCGCACGAGTGGCACTTCCCCTACTTCAACGACGAGATGGGCGCGGCCGTGGACACGCAGATGGCGGCATCAGACGCCATGCTCCTCGGGCGGGTGACCTACGAAGAGTTCGCCGGGTACTGGCCGAGCGTGTCGGCGGACGACGAGCCCATCGCGGCGTACATGAACGATACCTCCAAATACGTGGTCTCCACAACCCTGAAGACCGCGGCGTGGAAGAACAGCACCGTCCTTTCCGGCGACCGCTTTGTCGAGGAGGTCACAAAGCTCAAGCAGCAGCCAGGTAAGAACATCACTGTGACCGGCAGCGCCACGCTGATTCAGTCGCTGCTGCAGGCGGACCTTCTCGACGAACTGCGGCTCCTGGTCCACCCGGTCGTGGTGGGGAAGGGCAAGCGGCTCTTCCGGGACGGCGCCGACCTGAAGCGCCTGAAACTCGTGGAGTCGAAGACCTTCCAGACCGGGGTCCTGTCCCTCGTCTACCAGCCCGACGCCGCCCCCGACGCCGACGCCGCGTAAGCGCAAAAGGAATCACGAAAATGGCGATCTCGCAGACACAGCCGAACCACATCGCGACCCTGGGAGCCCCGGCGAATCCGGCCTCCGCCGCCTCCCGCAAGAGGGCCGCAGTCGGCTGGGCTATCAGCGCCCTGCCCCTCGCGCTCCTGATCTTCAGCGGCTCCGTAAAGCTCATGAATATCCCCGCCGTGGTGGAGACCAACGCCAAACTCGGCATCGCCCCGGGCACCATGGTCGCTATCGGTATCGTGGAGCTTCTCTGCACGCTGCTGTACCTGTTCCCGCGCACCGCGCCGCTTGGTGCGATCCTGCTGACCGGGTACCTCGGCGGCGCGACCGCAACCCACGTCCTCGCGGGCGATGCGTTCTACTTCCCCGTCCTCGTCGGCGTACTGCTGTGGGGCGGTCTCTACCTGCGCAGCGAGCGCCTGCGGCGGTTTCTCCTCCCTGAGGGATGAACCGGGCGCGTAAAGACGGGCCAAATTTTCTGAGTAGAATCGCCCACTCGGAGAGTAATCAGGGTGGGACAGACTCCGAACGAAAGGAAGCGTGATGAACGCCCAACCCCAGAAGGAGCACGAGTGGCTCCAGAAACTCGTCGGCGAATGGACCAGTGAGGCCGAAATGACCGCGGGAAAGCCGGGAGAGGACCCCGAGCGATCCACCGGAACCGAGTCCGTGCGCTCCCTGGGCGGCTACTGGATCGTGGCCGAGGGCGCGGGCAGCCAGCCGTGCGGCGGCGGCGAGGCAACAACGGTTCTGACCCTGGGCTACGACACACACCGAAACCGCTACGTGGGCACCTGGGTCGGGTCGATGATGCCCCTCCTCTGGGTCTACGACGGCGAGTTGGACGCGACGGGGAACAAGCTGACCCTGTCCGCGGACGGGCCGGACTTCGTGGTCGAAGGGAAGACGGCGAAGTACCAGGACGTGATCGAGTTCCACAGCCACGACCACCGCACCCTGACCTCCTATGTGCAGGCCGAGGACGGCAGTTGGACGCCGTTCATGACCGCGCACTACCGGCGGAAGAAGTAACCGCCACCACCGGGGGCGCGCCGCCGCACAGACGGGCGCGACCCCCCGGCATTCCGCACGTCGAGACTTCCTCATGAAGACCTTTTTCGCCGTTCTGATCAACTCGCTGGCCGCCTCGCTCACCAACAACTTCGTCTGGTTCGCGGTCACCTTCTGGGTCTATCTTCAGACCCGCTCGGTCCTCGCCACCTCCATGATGGCGGGCATCTACCTGGGGACGGTGGCCGTTTCCGGCTTCTTCCTCGGGTCGCTGGTGGACCGCTACCCCAAGAAGCAGGTCATGGCCGGGTCGAGCCTCGGCTCGCTCGCGCTCTACGCCGGCGCCTGCCTCCTCTATGCCCTTACGCCCGCGGCCACCTTCGCCGACTACCGGAGCCCGGCGCTGTGGGCGTTCATCGTCCTCACCCTCTTCGGCGCCATCGCCGGGAACGTCCGCTCCATCGCCCTCTCGACCCTCGTCACCGTCCTGGTGCCCGAGGACCGCCGGGACCGGGCGAACGGGATGGTGGGGACCGCCAACGGCATCTCCTTCCTGCTCTCCTCGGTGTTCAGCGGGCTGGTGATCGGCTACCTGGGCATATTCTGGATGCTGGCGATCGTCCTGGCGACCACCGGCCTGGTGGTCGCCCACCTCGCCACCCTCACCATCCCCGAGCGGGAGGACGTGACCGCGGAGGAGGCCGAGGCGGCGCAGAAGATCGACATACCCGGCACGATCCGCGTCATCCGCCTGGTGCCGGGGCTGTTCGGCCTCATCTTCTTCAGCACGTTCAACAACTTCCTGGGCGGCGTTTACATGGCGCTGATGGACGCCTACGGCCTGCTGCTCGTATCGGTCCAGGCGTGGGGCGCCCTCTGGGGCGTTTTGAGCCTCGGCTTCATCGTGGGCGGCCTGGTCGTGGCCCGCCGGGGACTGGGGCCCCGTCCGCTGCGGACACTCTTCCTGGCAAACATCGCCATGTGGACGATCAGCAGCCTCTTCACGCTGCGCTCGTCGGTCGCCCTGCTCGCGGTGGGGATGTTCACCTACCTGTGCCTTATCCCCGCGGTCGAGGCGGCGGAGCAGACCATCCTCCAGAAGGTGATCCCGCCGGAGCGCCAGGGGCGGGTGTTCGGCTTCGCCCAGAGCGTGGAGCAGGCGGCGTCCCCCATCACCGCCTTCCTGATCGGTCCCATCGCGCAGTACGCGTTCATCCCCACCATGTCCGAGGGCGGCGCGGGCGCGCGCCTGATCGGCCCGTGGTTCGGCATCGGTCCCGACCGCGGCCTTGCACTCCTGTTCACCGTGACCGGCATCCTCGGCCTCGTGGTCACGCTCCTGGCGATGCGCTCCTTCAGCTATCGGAAGCTCTCGGAGAGCTATGGCCGCCTGGACGGCCGCACGGCCGCCGCCGCGCCGCCGGACACTGTTACCGCCCGGCTCGGAGGAAGCGAAGCCTGAGGGCCGGCCTGGCTCTCCACCACAGAAAGGACAGTTTGCCATGACACAGACCACCGCCCTGCCGCGGGTCGCCTCGCGCGACGAATGGCGCGCGGCGCGCAAAGATCTGCTGGCGCGCGAGAAGGCGCTTACCCGGGAGCACGACCGGGTCAACGCCCAGCGGCGCCGGCTCCCGATGGTGAAGCTGGAAAAGGAGTACCACTTCGACACCCCGCAGGGGAAGCGGAGCCTCGCTGACCTGTTTGAAGGCCGGCGCCAGCTCATCGTCTACCACTTCATGTTCGACCCGGCGTGGGACGAAGGCTGCCCCGGCTGCACGGGCTTCGTGGACGCGCTGGGCGACCTGTCGCTGCTGAACGAGCGCGACACCACCTTTGCCCTGGTCTCGCGCGCCCCGCTTGCCAAGCTTGAAGCCTACAAGGCGCGCAAGGGGTGGGACCGGACCTGGGTATCGTCGCACGGCAGCGACTTCAACTACGACTTCCACGCCACCATCGACCGCTCGGTCGCGCCCGCGGAGTACAACTTCAAGACCGACGCCGAGCGGGCGGCGGCCGGCAAGCCGCCGCTGGAGGAGGGGGAGAACCACGCCCTGAGCGTCTTCTTCCGCGACGACGACGGGGGCGTGTACCACACCTACTCGGTCTATGCGCGCGGCGTGGAAAGCCTCACCGATGCCTATGCCCTGCTGGACATGACCCCCTACGGTCGCCAGGAGGACTTCGAAGACTCGCCCGAGGGCTGGCCCCAGCGCCCCACCTACGGCTAACGGCGGTCACCGACCGCGAGGAGAAAAACAACCCACCATGAGCCGCAGCACCAGCACCACCGCTACGGACCTTGCCGAACACCTTTCCCGCACCAGGCAGGCGGCCGAGAAGGCAAAGGCCCGCCTGCTGGGAACCTTCGCCTACGTCCCGGACGACAAACTGCACTGGTCGCCCTCCGAGACGGCGCGCACCCCGCTCTGGATGGTCGCCCACTGCGGCATGGCCAACCACGCCTTCGCCGCCGCCATCCGCGGCGAGGACCTGCCCCTGGCCGCAGACCCGCAGGAGGCCGCCCGGCAGATACGCAACGCCGGCCGGGATATCGCCACGCGCGAGGAGGCGGTGCGCCTCCTCGAGGACTCCACCGCCGAAGTTATCCGGGCGCTGGGCACCGTCACGCCCGAGCGTCTGGGCTCCCACACCCAGAGCCCCTTCGGCCCGGTCCCGCTGACGGTCTGGGTGGACCTGCCCGCCGTCCACATGGACGACCACGCCCACCAGCTCGACTACCTTCAGACCATCTGGGGCGACCTCGAAGACCACGGGTAACTCGCCCCGCCCCTACAGCGTGAGGAAGGGCCGCATCTTCGCGAACTTCTTCTCGCCGATGCCCTTGACGTCCTGCAACTGCTGGACGTCCGTAAACCGCCCGATCCCCTGGCGATACTCCAGTATCTTCGCCGCGGTACTGGGGCCGACGCCGGGGAGTTTCTGAAGCTCTCCGGCGCCGGCAGTGTTCAGATTGACCATCCCGTCGCCCGGGTTCTTGAACTTCGCCGCGGCGCCGCCAGACCCGCCGCCGCTGCCTCTGCTGC
>CALEKU010000100.1 GCA_937902745.1 uncultured Armatimonadota bacterium | reverse complement strand
GCCAGCCGGTGGGCGTACCCCAGGGCGCGCTCCGGCTCGCCCCCTTCGGAGAGCGACCGCACCGCCTGGCGCAGCGCGGCCACCCAGGCGTCCCGCAGCCGGTCTCGCTCGGCGAGCACCCAGTCGTCGTACAGGCCCGGGAGCAGGTCGCCGCCGTAGAGGTCTGCGGCGGCGGCCTACGCCGCGGCCGGGGCCGCCGCTCCGGCCTCGGCCGCGCGGAGCGCGCTCTCGAACTCCTCGACGTCGGTCGTAAAGGCGGCCGGGTTCAGGGACACCCGGGCGTGGTCGGCTATGAGGACGTCGCCCGCCGCGAAGCCGGGCGGTTCCAGCTGCCGGCGCAGGGCGTTCAGCGCGACGCTGAGATTCGAGCGGGCGGCCTTCAGCTCGCTGTCGGGCCAGAACCGCTCGATCAGCGCGTCGCGGGCGTGCGAACGGCCCCGGTGCCGGGCCAGGCAGGCCAGGAGCGCCCCGGTCTTCTGCGTGCGAAACCGGACGATCTCGCGGCTGCCCTGCCGCACCACGAACCGGCCCAGCATCTCGACCCGGTATAGAGCGTCCATCGGTGGGTGTTATTGTACCTGCCGCCCCGTCGCCCCCTTACCCGGCCCTTTTGCCGGCCCCTCACGTGAAAGGAATGTGAAAGACCGGGACGCGCACAATGGGGTCAGACTCGCGGGAGGTCGTGACTCGCGGGAGGTCGTGACTCGCGGGAGGTCGTGACCCGCGCGGCGTCGCGCGGGTCGGGAAGGGACGGGAGAAGAACCATGCTATTCCTTCAGTCGAACCTTCGGGAGATGCAGGACCGCATCCGGCGCACCGGCAAGCTGCCGGGCGGGGAGTACTGGGTGCTCGCCTCGGCGGTGACCGGACGCCCCAAGCGGATGCGGCCGGGGAACTTTATCGCGCGGCGCGCCTCGCCGGGCAACGCCGCCGTCGAAGTCGGGGAGCAGCCGCAGGGCTTCGGCAAGGGCTTCGTCTGGGACCGCAAGGACGCGCAGATCCTGCTGGCCCTGTTCATCAACGCGGCCGACCCGCTCGGCATCAGCATCAGCGGGGTGCAGGCCGGCGACACGGTCCAGGTCACCTCCGCCACCGGCATCGCGTCGTACACGGAGGACAAGGGCAACCCGCTCGCGAGCAGCCTGGTCGGCCTGATCGGCGCGGGGGCGAAGGTGGGGCTGGGGCTGGCAGGGTTTCCCGAGGCCGCGCCGCTCGTGGACGCCGCAGAGTCGTTCGCCAAAGACCAGTTCAAGGCGACCAACGCCAAGCACAAGGTCCGGGACGCGTTCGGCGTCGACCCCGGCTCCGGGCACAAGGCCCGGCAGGAGGGCGGCCTCCTGGTGAGCCTGCCGGAGGCGAGCGGCACCTACTACAGCGGCGACAACGACCATAAGGAGCGCTGGATACGGATGCCGGGCGACCGGACGGACGCGAACCGCCCGCCACACGTCGTCGGCGCCTTCTTCCTCCGGCAGAGCGACAGCCTCCACAACACCCGGCCGCTGGGCTCCAACGGCGAGGTCTTCGTGACCCCATGGGACTGGCAGTTCGGGGACAACGCCGGCTACTACAAGGCGTTCGTCCTGCTCACCCGGGGAATGCCCCCTCGGATTCCGGCCCCATCCTGCTCCGGCGCCCGGTCCGCCGTCCCTGAGCGGGGGCGGGGCAATGCCGCGCCGCGTCCCGGGCTACTCGCCCGGGACGCGGACGGCCCAGGAGGCGAGGGCGAGGAGGCCGACGGTGACAGCGAGCAGGTAGAAGGCGCCGGCGTAGGAGCCGGTACGTTCCACCCACTCCGCCAGGAGCAGCGGGCCGGCCGCCGAGGCGACCACGGTGATCGCCTGCGCCGCGCCCTGGATCTTGCCGAGGTGCGCCCGGCCGTACGCGCGCCCCCAGAACGCGAAGAACAGCACCATCACGAACCCGCCCGCGATCCCCATGAGCACGGCGACGCCCATGACCTGCGGCACCGTCGCCAGGTGCGGCAGGGCGGCCAGGCCGGCCATCAGGAGGAGCATCGCCACGGCCATCAGGTGGCTCATCCGCATCTTCGCCCGGTCGGTCAGGTACCCGCCGAGGAAGTTGCCCGCCAGCGACGTCATCGCGGTCACCACGAGCGATTTGTAGTAGGTTCGGGCCTCGAACCCGCGTTCGTTCAGCACCGACTCGTTGAACAGCCCGATGCCGGAGGCGACCAGCCCGTAAAGGGCGCTGGCCGTCGCCATGACCCAGAACGCGGCGGTGCCCAGGGCGGCGGTCAGGGTGTAGCCCTCGACCGGGGCGCCTTCGGCGTCCGGTGGTGGTGCCGTCGGGGCGGCGTCGCCGTCGAGGTTGAGGCCCATCGCCTCCGGAGAGCGGCGCACCAGCAGGAGCGACAGGGGCGCCAGCGGCAGGACCAGGAACCAGCCGATGCCGGCCCACGCCGCGCGCCACCCGCCGGTCTTGATGACTTCGCCGACGACCGGGAACGCGACCATGAACCCCATGCTCATGACGATGGCGTAGATCGCCATGGCGAAGGGAAGGCGCCGCCGGAACCACTGCCCCACCATCGCCAGGCTGACCACCGACAGCGCGCTCTGGCCCAGCCCGCGCGTGAGCGTGAGCAGAACGAACAGGCCCGTGGAATCCGCCGCCCGGCTCATCGCCACCACGGTCACCCCCAGCACGAGCGCGAGGCCCGCCAGCACCGCGCGGCTGCCCGCCCGGTCCTGAAGCTGCCCGATCCCAAGGCAGAACAGCGCCCCGATGAGCGTCGCCCACAGGTTCATCTGTGCGTACGCGACGCGCCCGAGGGAAAGGTCTTTCAGCAGTGGCTCGGTGATGAGCCCGAGGCCCTGGGTCCGGCCTGGCAGCGTCGCCACCATGGCGAAGGCAGCCACCAGCAGCACGACCCAGCCGTAAT
>CALEKU010000099.1 GCA_937902745.1 uncultured Armatimonadota bacterium | reverse complement strand
CCACGGCAACCAACCCACGGCAACCAACCCACGGCAACCAACCCACGGCGCGGACGGGCTGCACCCCTCTCCCGCGGCGGGAGAGGGGCGGGGGGTGAGGGCTCTCCGAAAACCGGGCCGGGGGGTGAGGGCTCTCGCCGCCCCGAGCGCCTTCCCTACCGGCCCGGGCGGAAGCGCACCGTGCCGCCGCCCGCCGCCAGCTCCTCCGCGCTGACGCGAACCACACCGCCGCGCCCGAGCGAAATCCGGCGCCAGCCGCCGCCCGCGTCCGACTGCTCCGCCGCCGGCCAGGGCAGGGTCACGGAGACGGGCAGGTTGGAGCGGAGGGTCCAGACCTCCCCCTCCCCGTCCGCTTCACGCACGAGGGAGGCCGTGGCGTCCAGGCGGACGTCGTCGCCGGGCTTGACATCGTAGACGGTGAACGTTTCCCCCGGGCGCGGCTGGAGGCCGGTGGCGCGAACGGTCTTGAAGTCCGTCATGCCAGTCACGGTGCCCGTCTTCCCGCCGCTGACGATCCGCTTGCCGGTCAGGAAGCCGGTGTCCGAGGCGTACTCGAAGCCGAACACCAGCGGCGCGCTCGCCGCGAAGCCGTCCGGGCGCGGCGTGTCCACCCGGGAGCCGCCGAGCGTGAGGCCGGCGTTCAGCGGCGTGACATCCCCCGCCGCGCTGACCGCGCCGACACGGTAGGCGGAGCCGTGCTGGTAGTCGGGGCTGTCGAGGGTTAGCAGCGCCCCCACCGCGGACGGCGGCAGCGGGCGGGACAGGCGGAACGTGCCCGCGGCGTCGTTCGTGGTCGTGACCTTCGCGGACCAGACCGCGGTGTCGAAGCGCAGCCCGAACCCGTCCGCGGCCAGCGCCCGGCCGCCGGTCAGGAACAGACCGTCCAGGGCGCCCGCGCGGCGGCGCACCACCCCGATACCGGCGTCCAGGGCGGGGACGCCGTCGGCGGCGGGCACCGCGCCGCGGCGGGCGTCGAGGATCAGGTCGTCGCGCTTCGCGGCCTCGGAGCGCACCCGCAGCCCGACCACGCGCCCCCCGGCCCGCAGCGCCTCGCTCCCGCTCACCCGGGGAGCGGCGCCGCCGAAGCTCTCCAGCACCGCGGCGTAGCGGGTGCGGACGCTGCCGTTTTTCGCGCTGCCGGGGTCGCCGCTGCGGGCGACCACAAAGTGGGATTTATCGGTGCCGGTCAGGGTCGGCCCGAGGGCGGTGATGACCTGCTGCGGCGTCTCCGGGTGCAGGGTCAGGCGCAGGCCGTGGGCCTCGCCGCCCGGCTCCTGCCAGCGCCAGGTCGCGCTCCAGGGGGAGGCCACTCCCTCCTGCCGCTTGACGTCGTACAGGAAGCCGTAGCCGTTGCCCGGCGTGGCGTACCAGCGCCCGAGGCCGTCCGGCACGCCGTCGTTGACGCCGGGCAGTTTGGCGATCATCCCGCCCGCCGTCAGGCGCTCGCCCCAGGCGCGGCCGGGGGCGTCGAACGGGGCGCCGCGGTGCTTCGGGTCCAGGCCGGCGAGCGTCCACGCGCCCGGCACCGGCTGCGGCGTGGCCCCCTCCAGCGCAAACGAGCCGTTCGGCCCGAGCGGCTTCATGTGGGTCGCGTAGTCGTGGACCCGGCCGCCGTCCACGTCGAACAGGTCCACCCAGTAGGAGGCATCGGGCGACAGGTCCACCTGGAGCACCGTGCGGCGGTAGTCGCGTACGCCGTCCGAGGGGCGGAACATCCGGGTCAGCGACGCCTCGGCAAGTCGTAAACCCGGCCCGTCGTAAAAGCGGTGAATCGTACCGCCGGGTCCGATGCGGAACAGGTCGTTGTTGGACGTCTCATCCTGATTGACCACCACCGTGTTGTGCGCGATGGCGCGGGTCGCCCAGCCGAGGTGAACATGGTTGCCGAAGATGCCGTACCCCAGGTCGCCGGACAGGGCGCGCCCCTGTGCAAAGAGCAGCAGGCCAAGCTGGTCGTCGTGGGCGTGCGGCATATTCATCCCGGCGCGCAGCACCGCGGCGCGGCGCGCTTCGCCCTGCCCGGCGCGCAGGATCACCAGGCCGGTCTGCCCGAACAGGTCCGAGCGCTCCGGCTCCGGGACCGCGGGCGTGCCGCCGTCCCCGGTCGGCGGCGCGGGCGCGCCCAGGCTCTCCGCGAGGCGGCGCACCTCGGCATCCTCCGGGGCGCGGTACAGGGTCCACCACCCCCCGATCGGCTTCTGGCCCGCGAACGGCAGCATCGCCACGGCGCGGGCGGCGGCCGTGCGGCGGCGCGCGGGGTCGGAGGTGTGCATCAGGACCCGGAGCGTCTGCTGGTACTCGGTGCGGTGGAACGGCCGCCCCGGGTTCTTCCACACCGTGACGTCCGCGTGGTTGTTGCCATAGGTCGGCTGGCGGCCGAGCACCGACACCCGCTCCGGGGTGTCCAGAATCAGGCGGGCCAGGTTCGGGTGGTCGAAGAAGTTGCCGTGGTAGGGCAGCTCCTCGCGGCGCGGCATCTTCGCGTCGGCGGGGTACTTCGCCGGGTCGTAGCGCGCCAGCATCTCGGCCATGTCCACATAGACCGAGCGGGCAAACTCGGTGTAGCTCAGGCTCGTCTCGTAGTACAGGCCGTCGCGGTCGATGACGTTGTCAAAGAACGCCTGCGCGCCGTTCGCCCCCCAGCGCAGGTACTCCGCGTTCCCGTAGAGCAGGCCGACCAGGATCAGGGCGCGGACGCTGTCCGCCTCGTGGTTGTGGAGCGTGTGCAGCTTCCCGCCGCGGCTGTCGATCGGGACGAACAGGTACTCCTCGAAGATGCCGTGGCGGATGTTGTCCCACACCGACACGCCGGGCTTCGTTTGCGACGGTTCGCGCAGCGCCGGGTGCTCCCCGAGCAGGTCCAGGGCGCGGGCGAAGTGGACCTGGGCGCGGAACAGGATGCTGGTCAGGTGCTGGAGCCGGCCGGCGTCGGCGTTCGGGTCGGGGTCGAAGTCGCGCGGGCCGCGCGTCTGCGGCGCCAGCGTCGCCAGGGCGTCCATCAGCACCGCCGCCTTGCGGGCGTAGCGCTCGTCCCCGGTCAGGGCGTACGCCTCCGCCAGGTTCACCAGGGCGCCGTTCTCGGCCGCGAACGCGCTCCACATCGAGTTGACCACGAAGGCGTTCCACACGCCGCGCAGCCAGAAGCGCTGCCCGCGCACCAGCACCCCCTCCCCGTGGTCGGCATACGGCCCGGAGGGGTTCTTCAGGTCGAACTCGGTCTTGCACTCCGGGCACTGGAGGTACAGGGGCCGGTCCAGGTCGGCCAGCTTCTCCCCGAAGCGGCCCCAGGGCTTGCCGCAGTGGGGGCAGCCGGCGGTGCCATAGGCGAACCGCGCGCCCGGCGGGGGCATGATCTCGCGGACCCAGGCATCCGAGCGCGCCACCCAGGCATCGGCGATGCGGAGGACGCGCTGCCGGTGCTCGGCCGCCCACGGGTATGTGGCGGCCCGCTGCCGGGCTGCGGCGATGTCTTCACGGCTGACGAACAGGCCCAGGCGCGGCTCCGGGACCGGCGCCTCGGCGGCGGCAGTGTTGGCAATCATGGGTGCGGTCATGGCGGGGGGCGGGGCGGGCAGTATCGGCATAAGGGTATTCTCTCGCGTCGGCGGCGGGTCAGCCCTTCACGGCGCCCGACGCCAGGCCGTCCACAAAGTAGCGCTGGGCGCAGAAGAAGATCACCAGAATCGGGAGCAGCACCACGACGCTGGCGGCCATCAGCAGGTGGTACTCGGTGCCGTGCAGGCTCTTGAAGGCGGTCAGGCCCACGGCCAGCGTCTTCTTCTCCATGCTCTGCGTGTAGATCAGCGGGCCGAGGAAGTCGTTCCAGTGCCCGATGAACGAGAACAGGGCGACGGTGGTCAGCGCGGGCTTCGCCATCGGCACGGCGACGTGGCGGAAGATGCCCCAGCTCGTGCAGCCGTCCAGCCGGGCGGCGTCCTCCAGCTCCGCGGGCACCGTCAGGAAGAACTGGCGCAGCAGGAAGATGAAGAACGCCCCGCCGCCGAAGAACGACGGGATAATGAGCGGCTTCAAGCTGTCCACCCAGCCCGGCAGCGTCCACAGAACGAACGTCGGGATCATGGTCACCTGCGGCGGCAGCATCATCGTTGCCAGCACCAGCAGGAACAGCCGGTCCCGGTGCGGAAAGCGCAGCCGCGCGAAGGCGAAGGCCACCAGCGCTGCGGAGCAGGTCTGCCCGATCATGCACAGCACCGACACCAGCACCGTGTTCCCGAGGAACGTCCCAAACGGCAGCACCGTCAGCGCTTCGGCGTAGTTCTCCCACGCCGGCCGCGCCGGGAACAGGGGCCGGAAGCGGTCCAGCACATCGTCCGCGGGCGTCAGCGACGTCCCGAGCATCCACAGAAACGGCAGCGCAAACAGCGCCGAGAGCGTGACGAGCGCGGCGTAGCGCAGGAGCAGCAGCGCCGACGCGCCGGGGCGCGGGGTCGGCCTAACCATAGTGCACCCACTTCTGCCCGAGGCGCATCTGGATCACCGTCAGCGCCAGCACGAGGGCAAAGAGCAGCCAGGCCATCGCGGAGGCATATCCCATGTTGAAGTACACGAACGCCCGGTTGAACAGGTAGTAGACATAGAACAGGGTCGCGTTCGACGGCCCGCCGGACGTCAGCACGAACGCCGCCGAGAAGACCTGGAACGCCCCGATGGTGCCCATGATGACGTTGAAGAAGATCGTGGGCGACAGCAGCGGCAGGGTCACGCGCCAGAACTGCGTCGCCGGCCGCGCCCCGTCGATGTTGGCGGCCTCGTACACCTCGGCCGGGATGTTCTTCAACCCCGCGAGGAAGATCAGCATCGTCCCCCCCACCGACCAGAGCGCCATCAGCACCAGCGCGGGCTTCGCCCAGGCCGGGTCCAGCAGCCAGCGCGGCGGCTCGGCCATGACGTACCGCAGGCCGCGATTCAGCAGACCGTTCTCCGGGTCGAAGATCTGGCTCCAGAGCGTGAACGTCGCCACGCCCTGCGTCAGCGTCGGCAGGTAGAACAGCGTCCGGAACACCCCCATGCCCTTGAGCTTCTGGTTCAGCAGCAGCGCCAGCCCCAGCGCCACCGCCAGCGACGACGGGATATAGAGCGCGGCGTAGACCAGCGTGTTCACCAGCGCCGTGCCGAGCAGCCGGTCCTGGAACATCTGCCGGTAGTTCGCCAGCCCGATCCACTCGATCGGACGGATCACATCCCAGCGGCAGAACGACAGAAACAGCGAGAACAGGATCGGCCCCGCCGTGAACAGCACAAACCCCGCCAGCCACGGCGACAGGAACAGCAGGGCGTCGCGGGCCTCCTTGCGCTCGCGCGCCGTCATCCGGGCCATCTCAGAACACCTCCGACGCCAGCAGGCGGTTCGTCTCCCGCGCGAAGCGGCGGCAGGCTTCGTCCACCGGGGTCAGCTCCAGGAACGCATCCTGCAAATCCGACAGAAGCTGACTGTACTCGGCGAACTGCGGCGGGGTCGGCGCGGTGCGCCCGTAGGCCACGGCCTCCAGGAACCGGCGGTCGCCCGCGGGCGCTCCGGCGATGCTGGGGCGGCGCACCTCCTCCTCGGCGGCGGGGCGGTACGCCGGCAGAGCGTTGCCCGCCTCGCGGTTGATCGCCGCGCCCTCCGGCCCGGACAGGAACTTGAGGAACGTCCACGCCTCCTCCGGGTGGCGCGTTCCCTTGAGGATGCAGTTGCCGCCCCAGATAAACGTGGTCGCGCGCTCGCGGCCCGCGGGCATGTGCGCCAGGTCCCAGCGGAACTTCAGACGGCGCTTGCCGAGGAAGCGGGCGTAGGCAAAGCGGCTGTCGGGGATGATCGCGGCGGTCTGCGAGGTGAATAGCTCCTGGAACCCCTGCCCCATCGTCTGCCCGGCGAGCGGGGCGACCCGGTGCGTGCGCGACAGCCCGGCGTAGAACTCCATCCCCTCGATCGCGGCGGGCTCGTCCATACGGCTTTGCGACAGGTCCGGGGTGAACAGCTCGCCGCCGTTCATCCACACCCAGGCGGGCCAGCGGTTGTAGGCCCCGGGGTTGACGGTGCCCCAGACATCGGTGCGCTTATCGCCGTCGGTGTCGCGGGTGAGGGCGCGGCAGGTCTCCAGAAACTCCTCGCGGCTCCAGCTATCGTCGGGCGGGCGGACCCCGAACCGATCAAAGAGGTCCCGGTTGTAGAGCATCACGATGGTCGAGAAGTCGCTCGGCAGGCCCAGAAGCTGCCCCTTGTAGCGCATCCCCTCGGTCACCTGCGGGAAGAACGCGTCCTCGGAAAGGTCGGCGTCGCGCTTCAGGAAGTCGTCCAGCGGCAGCAGGACCTCCTTGGCGGCGTAGAACGGAAAGTTCTGCTGGGTAACGTGGAACAGGTCGGGCGCAAGCCCCCCGGCGAGGAGCGTCAGCAGCTTGGCGTCGTAGCCGGCATCGCCGAGGCTGGAGTTCATGCGGACCCGGATATTCGGGTGCTTCTTCTCGAAGGCCGGGATCAGCTTGCCCTCGTAAAGGGCCAGAAACTCGGGGCTGGCGTAGGTATAGAACTCCAGCGTCACGACACCCGGCGGGTCCGGGGGCCGCGTGGGGGCGCAGCCCGCCGCACCGGCCGCTGCCGCTGCGAGTCCCGCCGCCGCCATCGTCCGCAGAAACCGCCGCCGCGGGACCGCTTCGTCACCAAAATAGCTATATAGCATAAAGCTCTCGTGGTGAGTGTAACCCAGGTAGCGCGGCCCTGTCAAGCGCGGCGTGTGCGGCGGCTTATGCCGCCGGGGGCGGCCCCACCGACCCGCGCTCCACCACCGTCGCCGGCAGCGCCTCGTTGCGTCGGCGCGTGGCGCCCCCGGCGGCCTCGTGCAGCATCTGGGCCGCGCGCGCGCCGAGGTCGGAGAGCGGCAGGCGCACCGTGGTCAGCGGCGGCTGGACATAGGTGGCGATCTGGAAGTCGCCGAAGCCCACCACCGACAGGTCGCCGGGCACGGAAAGGCCCGCTTCGCGCGCCGCCTGGACCACACCCGCGGCGATCAGGTCGCCCGCGGTCACGATGGCCGTGGGGCGGGGCCGGCCGGCGTCGGCGGCCAGCAGGCGCCGGGTGCGGACCACGCCCGACAGGTCGGTGTAGTCGGCCGGCTCATCCTCCACCACCCAGGCGTCCAGGCCGGGTGTGGACGCCGCCGCCTGGGCGAAGCCGGCCCGCCGCTCCTCGGCCCCCAGGTTGTTCGCCGGGCCGGGCAGGAACGCGATGCGGCGGTGGCCGCGCTCCGCGAGCAGGCGCACCGCCGCGGCCATGCCGCCCGCCTGGTCGGCGGCGACGCACGAGATCGCGCGGCGTCCCGGGTAGTGGTTGATGCCCACCAGGGGCGTGCGCCGCCGCTGGTCGCGCACCGCCTCCAGTGTTTCGGCGTCCTCGCGCGACACGAGCAGGCAGGCGATACCGGCGACATCGGTCAGCTCCCCGGCGGCGGAGAGCACCGCATCGCGGGCGCGCCCGACGACGCTGGGCTCGTAGCCGAGCCGGGTCGCCTCGGCGCAGAAGCCCTGAACGATGGCCGGGAAGTAGTAGAGGCCGGCGACGTTCCACAGGGAGTTCAGCGACGGCACCAGCAGCGCCAGCACGCCCGCGGAGGTGGGCGCAAGCGGCGGGTCGGTGCGCGCGAACGTCCCCTTCCCGTGGACCCGGTGCAGCAGCCCCTCGGCAACCAGTTCATTGACCGCGGCGCGCACCGTCATATAGGCCACGCCGAACGAGCGGGCCATATCCTGCTCGGAGGGCAGTTTCCCGGCGGCGCCGGTCAGGGTGCCGTCCGCGATCCCGGCGCGTATCATATCCTGAAGAACGCGGTACTTGGGCCGCACCCCCAGCAGCGGGTTCGCCGCC
>CALEKU010000098.1 GCA_937902745.1 uncultured Armatimonadota bacterium | reverse complement strand
TACCGGAGCCCGCACCGACGAAGCGGAGCTTCGCTCGCGGAGGCGGGCTTGAATCACAGAAGCCGGGGTTTCAACCCACGGCGGGCACGGGGCCCACGATAAAGGTACCGTAGATGAACCATACCACCGAGCAAATCACGGCGCGGGACGGAACCCGGCTGGCGGTACACATCTTCACCCCGGATGGGGCGAACGGTAGCGGCGCGTCCCCGCGTGACCTGGTCCTCCTGCACGGCTGGCCCAACGCGGGACGGGTCTGGGCCGACCTCGCTGACGACCTGCTCCTCGCCGCGCCGCTGCGCATCCTCGCGCCCGACTTCCGCGGCTTCGGTGACTCCGACCGGCCTGAGACCGGCTACACCTGCTCCGGCTTCGCACAGGACGTTCTCGACGTGGTGGCGGCTCTGGGCGTGAAACCCGACTGGGCGCTCGCCGGGCACTCCATGGGCGGCAAGATCGCACAGTACGTCGCCGCGGAACGGCCCGAGGGGCTGTCCGCCCTCGCCCTGCTCACGCCCGCGCCGCTGACAGGGGCACCGATGCCCCCGGATATCGCCGCGCGCAAGGCGGCGCACGGCGATCCGGAGAAGGCGCGTGAACTGCTCGCGACCTGGGCCGCCCACCCGCTGCCTGAGCCTGTCTTGCAGAGGCTTGTGGAGGACGCACAGAACACCGGCAAGGCCGCCTGGGACGGCTGGCTGGAAACGATGCGCGGCGAAGACAGCCCGGAGCGGGCGGCAGGTATCCTGGTTCCGACCCTGGTAATCGGGGGCGGCCGGGACCCGCTGCGCTCCGAGGAGGAGTTGCGCCGGGAGGTGGCGGACCGCATTCGCGGCGCTACCTACGCCGGGCTGCCGCGCTGCGGCCACCTGCCGCACCTCGAAGAGCCTGTGACGCTCGCCGCACTGCTCATCAACTTCCTGGACGGCCTCCCGAAGGCTGTGGTGGAGAGTGCGTGAGTAGCCGAGTCAACCGCGCCGCTGACCCGTGGGTGGACGAGATCGGGTTCATCCCGCACCTGCCAGATGCGCCCGAGGCGATCAACAGTGACTCGTTCGACGAGGACGTGGTGCAGTGCCCCCTGCCGGTGCTGGTGGAGTTCTGGGCCGCGCGCTGCGGCCCCTGCCGCCGCCTCGCCCCGGACCTCGCCGCCGTGGCGCGGGAGTATGCGGGACGCGTGCGCGTCTTCACCCTGAACGTGGACGAGGAGCTGGAGGCCGCGCTGCGCTTCGGCGTCCGCTCTATCCCTGCCGTGCTGCTCTTCGTAGGCGGGGAAGAGCGCGCGCGCCTCGTCGGCGATGCCATTGGCCGCGCCGCTCTGATAGACTTGGTGGAAGTCGCTTACAAGGAGTAACCCGATGCCCAAGATTACCTGGGCGGATGCCGAAGACATTGGCATCGCCCTTTCGGAGAAGTATCCGGACATGGACCCGCTGACCGTTCGGTTCACCGACCTGCACCGCATGGTGCTGGAGGTGCCCGACTTCGAGGACGACCCGGCGGCCAGCAACGAGGGCAAACTGGAGGCGATCCAGATGGCCTGGCTGGAGGAGTACAAAGACCTCCACAAAGACGATTGATCGTGCCAAAGCAGTAAAGCCGGCCCGCCGCTCCGGGAGAGCGGCGGGCCGGTCTCTTTCAAGGGGATGGTGCCGTTACGGAGGTGGTTTCGACCTGCGGGCACGCAGCTTTCGCCCGAACCTCTACGAACGCCGTAGCGCCGATGTACGTCCCGAGCAGGATCGAGTAAAAGAGGGTGGCGGGTACGTCAAAGCCCGGTCCCGGAAGCGCCGGCATCAGGCCCGCCCGTCCGGCGAGCAGGATAAGGTGCAGGGCGATCATCAGCGCCCCGAGGCCAACCGTATAGCGCTGCGTTCCTCGGCGCTGGCAGTCTCGCCAGACGCCCGAAGGGATTCCGGGAACGGGCGGGTGTGGCGCCAGACGGTAAACCGCTTCCGCGGAGGTGTACAGGACCGCCAGGTGCAGGAAGAGCAGGTCCGAAAGCGTTCTGAAGCGGTCCGTGTTTTCGGTGGCAACCAGGCCCAGGGTAAAGAGCGAGCCCAGAATGCTGAGCAACCCCGGGATGAAGGCGGCATCGTCGCTGACGGGGCCACGGTAGGCAAGCTGGAGGTGCCGGGCGCCGAAGCCGAAGGCGGACAGGGCGCAGACCCAGAGCCACAGGGACGCGCTCACGAGGCGATCCCCTTCACCGGAGACGCCACTTTCGTCGCGGTAGCGCCAGCCCCGAACATAAGGCCGTAGGTCAGCATCTGGGCGCCGACGCGGACCGCGGTCTGTGCCTCCCTGGTCGCGGGCAGGTACGGAGCCAGGGGCAGCAGCACCCAGAACAGCGTCATCAGGATCAGGAACGCCGTCCCGTACATCGCCCTCGCGCGCCACTGCCGCGCGGCGGGTACGGTGGGAGGAAGCGGCAGGAGGCAATGCTGCCCGGCCCTGAACAGGGCCATCGTCAGCGCACTGCTCAGAAAGGCGTGGTTCAGCACTCCCGCGACGCTGTCCAGGGGAAGCAGATAGCGGAGGAGCGTTTCCATCAGCGCGGAAAGGGAGAAGCCGATCGCCATGGCCGTGGCCGTGACGAAGGCCGGCAACGGCGGCCGCTTTCCCGCCAGACGTTCATCACGAAGATGGCCCACCCCATCGTGACCATCAGCGACGGCGACAGGACGAGACTCGCCCCGGGAACGGGCGTCAACGGCCGGGGCACCCCATCCAGGAGCCCGATCATGCCGGTGATGAACAGTGCCACACTTGCCGCGCACAGAAGGAGGGCGAGGAGGACATGGGAAGCATCCGGCCAGGGCGTCTTCCGGCTGCCCCCGCGTCCGATGAAGAGTCCCGCTGTCAGGAGCGCGACGGCCAGCAGGCAGTACAGCACCCCGGTGATCTCCCCGGTCAACATTTCAGGCGTCCATTCTTGATTATACGCCCGGTCGGCACGGAACGGGTGCGGCAACAAAAAAACAAGCCGGGGAGGACGCGCTGCCCTCCCCGGCTTGTTTTCGATCAATTGACCAGAGTCGGGGCGTTGAGGACGCGGTCGATCCGCATCACCACCTCCGACAGGTGCGGCTTGCCGTATTCGCCGGTCGCCTTCGGCGCCGCGGCGGCCGCCTGAGCGCGCAGGGAGCGCAGCTGCTCCCATGCGAGCGTTACGGCGTCGCGCGGCAGGTCGTAGCGCGGAGACTTGACCATGCCGATCAGGAGATCCAGGTGGTAGCGCTGCAGGTCGCGCCGCAGCGGCGTGATCTCGTTGCCCGTCTTCAGTTCGGACCAGATGTCCCCGCCCACGGTGCGGAAGAGCTGCGCCAGAGTGAGTGCGTCACCCGGGGCCGCTGCCTTGAACTCCAGATTCGCGATCCGGCTCAGGTTGGCCGGGTAGAACACCTCGTCCAGCGTGATCTGCTGGAACGCGGCGAACGTGTCATAGAGCGGGAAGAGGCGCCGGGGGGCCTCCGGTTCGTAGAGCGGGGTGTTCGGGTTGACGCCGAGCAGCAGGAGGTTCTGCTTGGGCAGGTTGTAGGCGTTGGGCGAGAAGACATAGCGGCTGAGCAGCGCCAGCGCCCGCTTCTGCTGCGCCGCCGGAACCGGGGTGAGCGGCGGCTGCTCGCCCGGGTCGCCCTTGAAGTTGTCCGAGAAGTGGACGCCGCCCAGATACCGGGTCAGGAAGATCGTGCCGTTAAAGTGCGAGAAGAGCAGGTTGTTGAAGGCCCGGGTGTACTCGTAGTAGCTCTCGCCGTTCTTCGGCTTGCGCTGCGGCAGGCTGAGCATCAGTTCGCGGGAAACGTCCATCGTGCGCGCAGCGTACTCCAGCGGGTCGGCGCTCAGGTCGAAGCGTGAGATGCGCGGGTCGTAGTAGTCCGCGGTGCCGTCGGACTTATAGGCGCGCCCGGGCAGGTTCGTCTGCGAGGCCAGCTTTCGCAGCGCAGGCAACTCCTCTTCGGGGGTCTTCGCATCGAGGGGGCGGTAGCCGTAGTCGATGGCCCAGAAGTCGTAGGAGCCGACGGTCTGCGAGTAGAAGTCCACGTCCCGACGCTTCAGCGCGAAGATGTTGAACGGGTTGTAGTCCATCACCGTGGAGCCGATGCCCGCCTCACGAACGAGTTTCGGGTCGGCGAGCTGGGCGCCGGTGAACTGGGTGCTGGCGATGAAGTTATGCCGCAGCCCGAGGCAGTGCCCCATCTCGTGCGCTACCACCTCGGTGACATACTGGTTGATGAATCGCTCCTTGTCCATCACGCCGGACGCCGTGTCGGCTGCGGTCAGCATCTCCAGCGCCGTCTGGCCGAAGCGGAAGTTCAGACCGGCATCGTGCTGGAGCGTGCAGTAGCGCGGGTTCTTCTGCCAGTAGGGAAGGCGCCCGAGCGCGGACGGCGCTTCGCCGTGGGTGTGGGGCGCAGCAGCGGGGGCAAGGGTGTCCCGGCGCCGAATGCGGTCGGAGAACGCACGGGCCGCGGCGGGAGCGTCCACCATCACGTCCCATTCCACCGCGCCACCGGTCGCGAAGTTGCCGTCGAAGTTGATGGCGGCGTTCAGGATCTCCCCGGTTACCGGATGCGCGCGGAACAGCGCGATGGCGAACCCGTAGCCGTCGGTCCAGCGGATGATGTTGTAGCGAACATCCGCGATGTCCCAATCGGCGTCCTCCGGCACCTCCTTGACCTCGATGGCATCCTTGATGCCGACCTTCTCGAACGCCTTGTTGTACATCAGCAGACCGGCGCGCACCGCGGGGCGGTACTTCACCGGCACGCTGCGGTCGATCCAGAAGGTGATGGGCTTCTTGGGCGGGGAGAGCGGGGCGGACGGGTCGGCCTTCTCCAGATGCCACCGCTGGATGAAGTTGACATTCGTGTCGTACTTGTCGTTCTCGCTGCGGTCGTTGTAGCTGGTAAGGAAGTAGCCGACGCGGGCATCGCCGATGCGCGGGCGGTAGTTGGTCTCCGGCAGGGACGAGAAGTTATAGCTGATGGCGAACGGCACGGCCTTCGGTCCCGAGGGCGGCCCGGTGCGATTCAGCCGGTAGACGCTGCGCACCACGAAGTTCTCGGGGAACACCTTCAGGCTATCGATGTAGGTGAACGGCTGATCGATGGCGAAGCCCGGGGAGCGGCCAGCCATCGACGGCGGCGGCGCGAGGGACGCGCCGAGGTCGGCGACATCGCTCTTGAAGAACGCCCCGGCGTCGATCAGCACGGACTTGCGCTCAGGTTGCCGGGCCTTGATCTCCGCGGAGTACAGGATCACCGGCGGCGTCCCCTTCTCCAGGGTGTACTGCATCGCCTTGTCCCGCGGCGCGCGGGCATCGAGGCTCGGGCGCAGGAACAGAACGCGGCTGTCGTCCACCACCTTCAACTCGACGGGGATGTCGTCGATAGGCGCGCCCTGGAAGATGCCCACGCTCGTGCCGCCGAGGCCGGTGCTGGCGGTCACCTGGAGCAGGAAGAGCTTGCCGAGCTTGTCCTCGGGCACCTCCATGTACAGGGTGTCTTTGTTATCCTTCTTCTCGCGGTAGAAGGTGAACAGGCCCGGGATCTTCTGGAAGTCCTTGACCGTCTCATCGATGGTCTTGGGCTTCTCCGCCTCGGCCTTGCCGTCCTTCTTCTGGTCGTCCTTCGCCTCAGTGGCGGCAGGTTTCCCGCCGGGCGGCGGTGGCTTGGGCGTTTCCTGGGCGGATGCCTGTTGCGAGAGCAGCATTCCGCTGGCGAGCAGCGCGGCGATGAGTGGTGAACGGGACATGATTCCTCTCCTCTACGGGCCGCCTGGGCGCGCCCGCGCAAACAACTTTCCAACCAATAACGGCGCCGCGGCGCGCCCAGGTACGCCCTTGTCCCCGCCTTACGACGGTGCGCCGCCGTCTTCGGCATTATCCAGGCCGAACAGGCCGCGCAGGACATCCTCCCGCGTCACGATCCCGACCAACTCCTCCCCGTCCAGCACCGGGATACGGTTGATGCGCTTGCGGGTCATGATACGGCTCAGTTCCGCCAGGGGGGTGTCCGGCGCCGCAGTGATGACGTCGCGCGTCATTACCTGCTCGGCGCGCAGCGTCGCGCCATCCTGGTAGATCCGCTTCAGCGTCTCCTCCGGCGCCAGGAAGACGCCAAACGCGGCGACATGCGGCAGGGCGGCCCGCTTCTTCGCTGCGTTTATCAGATCTGCCTCGCAGATGATACCTGTCATCTTCCCGCTATCGTCCACCACGGGGGCGCCGCTGATGTGGTGGATACTCAGCATCTCCGCCACGTCGCGCAGGGTCGCGTCCCAGGGGATCGTCTTCACCTCACGGGTCATCACGTCCGCCGCTACCGTGGCCCCGGTCGCCGAGTTCGTTGCCATCGCATTCAGTCTCCCATGTCATCGGGCGGGCGCAGCAGGGCGCCCGCGGGGTAGTGCGATTAGGTTGCGGGCGGACGCCGCAAACTCCTGCGAGCAGGCGCCCGTGGCGGGCTCTGCGTGATGCAGTGAGAACGGGCGCGGGCAGATTCGGGTGGTGCCAAATAGGGAGTCGCTGCGGGCGGGGCTTAGATGACACCGGATCTCGGCAGGACGTGAAAAAGTCCGCCGCGCGCGGGCCTGACGCCCGGGAGGGCGCGGCGCGAACAGCGTACCGGGCCGCGCCCGCCCCACCCGCCGGGTGAGGGCGCGTTTCACGGATTCGGAGAAAGGGAGAATCCCCGCATCGCCGTGATCGTCTCGCCGTGCGGTGTGCGCGCCGTGATTCGGATGGTATACGCGCCTTCCGGGAGGGCTTTGCCCCGGTCGTCGCGCAGCGGCACGGTAAAGATACGATCCTCCGCTCCCCGGACTGTCAACGGCTCGCGGAGCACGTGGGCCACGGGCACTTTTATCTGGCCCTTCACCCGCTCCAGAGTCCGCTCCGTGACTTCGACGTCCCGGTTGGGGGTAAAACTCACCCGCCGCTCGCGCATCGTCCGTCCGTCGAGAATCCGCACGCTGTCCAGGAGCAACGGGACTGGGGCGTGACGCACCCTTCCCCGTGGGGGGGAGGTGTCCTGAATGGGGGCAGCGGAGGTAATGGTGGGCGCGAAAGCGGTCAGCAGGCCGGCGGCGTCAACAGGAAACAGCAGTAACGGCGGCACGAAGCGGCGCATGGCATCAGCCCTCCTGCCTGTTGATTTAGCGGCCCGGAGTACATAAACCTGCGCCCCGGCTGCAGCTAATCTCCTTCCGGGTCCACGCCCAGAGCGCGCAGCCGTGCGGCCAGGCGCTCCGCCCGCTCCCGCTCTGCATCGGCACGTGCACTTTCCGCGCCGACGGCTCGAAGCGGACGCCTGTCCGGGGGCTCGTCCACCCTTCGGCCACCTGGAGCCAGTCCGGGTGGCCGAAGGAGGGACGAGCGGACCAGGTTCGTCATCTCCCCGACGATGTTGCTGGGAGAGAGGATTTCGATTACCACCAGCGGGGCGGTGTCTCCCTCCGCCCACTGGCGGTACGAACCGCGGTACCCCTTCGGCCTGCCGAAAGCCACCAGAACGTCCGGTGCCGTGGCGATCTCCGGGTGCCCTTCTACCGGGTACCAGAGCAGATCGCCGGCGACGAAGACCTCCGGGTCGTCCGCAAACAGGGCGTCCTGTTCCCTCAGAACAGGCCGTCGATGTTCCCCGCGTCGTCGCAGGTGATGTCCTCGGCGGCAGGACGCTTTGGCAGCCCCGGCATCGTCACCAGCGTTCCGGCATAGGCCACCACGAAGCCCGCCCCCGCGGAGAGTTTGGCGTCCCGGATAGTGATACGGAAGCCCTCCGGCGCGCCGCGCTTCTCCGGGTCGTCAGAGAACGAATACTGCGTCTTGGCGATGCAGACCGGAAGGCTTCCATACCCCCGCTTGCGCAGATAGGCCAGCCGGTTGGCCGCCGCGGGCAGGAAGTCCACGCCGTCCGCGTGGTAGATCTCGCGGGCGATGGTCTCGATCTTCTGTCGCAGCGACAGCGAGTCCGGGTACAGCGGCGCGAAGTTCGCGGGCGTCGTTTCCAGCGTGTCCAGGACCAACTGGGCCAGCGCCTCCGTGCCCGCGCCGCCTTTCCCCCACACATCCGCCAGCGCCACGGGCAGGTCCGCCGCCGCGCAAAGGCGCTCCAGCGCCGCGATCTCGTCCGGCGTGTCCTGGGCGAAGCGGTTAATCCCCACCACTACCGGCAGGCCGTACTTGCGCAGGTTCTGCGCGTGGCGCAGCAGGTTCCCAAAGCCCGCCTCCACCGCCGCCACATTCTCCGTCTTCAGGTCAGCCAGGGCGACGCCGCCGTGCATCTTCAGAGCACGCAGTGTGGCCACCAGTACAGCCGCGTCCGGCTTCAGGCCGCTCTGGCGCATCTTGATGTCCAGGAACTTTTCGGCGCCCAGGTCCGCCCCGAAGCCTGCCTCCGTGACGCAGATTTCGCCCAGCTTCAGCGCCATGCGCGTCGCCAGCACGGAGTTACAGCCGTGCGCGATGTTGGCGAACGGCCCGCCGTGCAGGAGCGCGGGCGTTCCCTCCAGCGTCTGCACCAGGTTTGGCATCAGGGCATCGCGCAGGAGCGCCGCCAGAGCGCCCGTCACGCCGAGTTGGCCAGCCGTCACCGGCTCGTTATTCCGGTCGGCGCCGATCACGATGCGGGCAAGGCGCGTCTTCAGGTCTTCCATGCCCTCTGCCAGGCAGAGCACCGCCATGATCTCGGATGCCGCGGTGATTTCAAAGCCAGTCTCGCGCGGGACACCCTCGCCCTTGCCGCCGAGACCCGTGATGATGTCGCGCAGCGCCCGGTCGTTCATATCCAGGCAGCGCTTCCAGGTCACAGCGCGCGGTTCGATGTTCAGGGCGTTGCCGGCCTGCAGGTGGTTGTCCAGCACGGCGGCGAGCAGATTATTGGCGGTGGTGATGGCGTGCAGGTCCCCGGTGAAGTGCAGGTTGATCGCCTCCATCGGCAGCACCTGCGAGTACCCGCCGCCAGTCGCGCCGCCCTTCTGGCCGAAGACCGGCCCGAGCGAGGGTTCGCGCAGCGCAGCCACGCACCGGCGGCCCAGGCGGCACAGCCCCTGCGCCAGCCCGATACTTACCGTGGTCTTGCCCTCGCCCGCCGGGGTGGGGGTGATGGCGGTGACCAGCACCAGCTTGCCGTTCGGCACCTCGCGGCGGCGCTCCAGGGCGTCGAGGCGCACTTTAGCCTTGTCGCGTCCGTAGGGCTCAAACTCGTCGGGGGTCAGGCCGAGGTCGTCGGCGATGTCGGCGATGGGGCGCGGCGTGACGCCTCGCGCGATCTCGATGTCGGTGGGCATAACGCACAAATTGTAGCACGACCCGCCCCACGGAGGCGCGGAAAGTCGCGCGGGGCGTTACGCCGCGCTGTGTAACACAATGGGGGGCGAAACTGTCCTAACCACAGCACATCCCCCTCGGGGGCGGACATGGGAGAGACCTATGGCGAAACGACGGAGTTCAGGCGGCGGCGGCAGCAGTGCTCCCGTTGCGGCAGCGGCGGCGTATGCCGTTCTCACCCTGGTCGGGGCGGTCGCGGCCTTCGCGGCGGCGCCGTCCGCAGCGCGGGCGGGGGTATCCCAGGAGGTCGGGGCGAAGCCCCTGCTCCAGACCAAGTTTGAAGGCAGCACCGACGGCTGGCAGACCATCGGTGACAGCGCAAAGATCGCGGTCGCCGCCGATGCGGAGCGCAAGGCACTGCGCTTCGACTACAACGTGATAAGGGGGGAGTTGAACGCGCTGGTCCTGACCGTTAGCCCGACGGAGATCGCCGGGGCGAAGACATTCCGCTTTTCGGTGAAGACGGCGGAACAGTCCACTACCCTGGCGGTCGCCCTGCAGGAGCAGGGCGGGGGGCGCTGGGTCGCCGTGTTTCACGCGCCGGCCGGCAAGTGGCAGGAGGTGGTGCTGACACCCTCCGACTTCGCCCTGTCGGAGGGGGAGAACGACCCGGCGGACGCCAACAACGCGCTGGACCTCGATAAGGTAGAGAGTGTCGCCCTGCTAGACCTCGCCCAACTCTTCGCGCAGGCCGGGGACGCCAACCTGCTCACGCTCTTTAACATCAAAACGGGCATGCGCTCGTTGCTTCTCGGGCCGTTCACGGCGGATACCACCGGTCCGCCTCCTGCGCCCGTAGCGGCGGGTGTAGGGACCGCTCTCGACACCGTTTCCGGTCCCCAGGTTGGCTGGGTAGGCATTGGAAACGTCAGCCTGAGCCGCAGTGGCGCCGCGGGCAAGGAGGAGCGGGGGCTTCTGGTGGCCTACCGGCGCGAGGCCGGCAAACTCATCGGCGCCGTGCGCCAACTTCCGCCCCCGGCGCGGTTCAAGGACGCCGGCGCTCTCTCGGTCACCCTCGCCTCGGAGAAGCAGGGGCAGGTACTGGTGCAGGTCGAGGAGAAGGGCGGTGGTAAGTATAACACCATCGTGGTTGTGCCCGGTGGGCAGGAGGCGAAGGCGTTCACCCTCCCCTTTGCCGACTTTAAGCCTGCCGACGACTCGAAGGACAAGAACAACCAGCTGGACCCCGACGCCGTGAACCAGGTCCTCTTCCTGGACATCACAAGCCTGATGGAACCGGACGCCGGCAACACGACGAACACCCTCACGATCAGCACCCTCCGCGCTGTCCCTAAGGGATAGGCCCGGGCCATAAACGCAAGAAGAACGGCCCGCCCATGCTCTCCGCAGTGTGGGCAGGCCGTTCTTCTCCTTTGTCTCCCGCAGAGGCTACGGGCCGCGCTTGGCGGCCGCCTCGTCCTCCGCCTGCATCTGCCTCATCTGCGCGTCGCTGACGCCTGGCGGCGGGGGCGGGGTGCCCGCCGGGGCAGGCGGGGGGCTCGGCACCGCGTTCTTCTCGCCGCAGCCACTACTGCTGACCACGAGGAGTAGGCAGGACAGCAGAACCAGGCCTGCCGTCGCCGTGTTCTGTCTCCGGCTCAAACGCACGATCCGTTCTCCTTACCTAATAGTCACAGGGGATGCCCGCGGTGCTGGCGCGATAGTCGCGCTCCGTCTTCGTGACCGCGAACCACTTGGCGACGCTGCACCGGCTCTGCGCCAGGTTTGAGAAGTTGGAGCCCGGCGCGGGCGGCAGGTAGATCACGCCGAACGGCACCCACTTGGCGTGCCCGTCGCAGAACACGTAGTTCGCGCCCTTGTTGTGGCGCAGCGGGCGCTCCCGGTCAGTCGGGTACCCGCTGGTCGGCTGACCGGTGGTGTACTCCCAGTAGCCCGACGTGAAGTATGGCTGGTTGATGAGCCCGGCGGAGCCACTCTCCGTGACGAACATCGTGGAGGCGGGCTTCTCGAACTCCGTGTAGTTGCGGTACGTGAAGCAGCCGTTCGTGGTGCCGTTGGGGGAGGTTCCCGTCTCCCCGAGCCACTGTGCGTAGCCCGTGTTGACGCCGTAGGAGCGCCGCGCGGTGGCGTCGGCCGGGGCCGTCTTGTCACCGCCCGCGGAGGGGCAGTGCCACACGCCGCCCCAGTTCGCCACGGTGCCGGCTGGCGGACTCGGGTTGCCGCTCTTGACGTACGGGAACAGCTTCGCGTCCCAGTATTCGGTCACGCTGTCTACCGCGGGGGCGGTACACCCGTCCGCCGTCGCGCCCGGCGCCGGTGGAATCCAGAGGGCGTTCCAGGCGGGCATGCCCTCGTCGTAGTCCTGGAGGTACATCATGAGCGCCGTGCCCATCTGCTTCATGTTGGACAGACAGGACGCCGCCCGGGCCTTCTCCCGTGCCTGTGCGAAGACCGGGAACAGGATCGCGGCCAGAATAGCGATAATGGCGATAACAACGAGCAGTTCAATGAGCGTGAAGCCGCGGGTGTAGCCCGAATTGCGGGAGCGGTGAAGGACGGGAGAGGAGAGAGACATAGGAGCGACCTGCCTTTGTTCGTAGCCGGGAAGGGACGGATAGCGGTTGGCAAGCACAATCGCGGGGCACTGCGAGGCGACGGCCCCGCCCATGCATCACCCGGGCGTCGAGAACATAATGCCGCGGGGAAGCCCACTTTCAGAATGGTTGAATATACATTACTACCCTGGGGGTGTCAAGAAGCAAACTGCCAGGCCAGAGTATCAGCGCATGTACGGCGGAGGATGCCCTGCGATGACACGACGTTCGGCCGCCGTCAAGGGTGAACCGACTCGGGGCGCAGGCCCAGTTGCTCCACAACCTCCGTCAGGGAGATGCCTCGAAGTTCGGCCAGAGCGAGCAGGTGTTCCGTGCGGTGGAGGTTCTTCTCCTCTACCTGATCGCTCATGGAAACCAACTCTTCCTGTTCCGCCTCGCTCAGTGTCCCCTCTTCGCGGCGGGTGATAAGCGCGCGGTAACGCTGCCAGAAGGTGCTCGGAAGTCCCTCATTGATCTTCGACAGCAAGGCCGCCTCCGCCGCCGAAAGTGCGGGAGCCGTCGCGAAGCGAGGCGCGGAGCTTTGCCCTCTCAAGTTCGCTTCCACTGCCCGCGCAGCCACCACTTCCAGGGGCAGGCCGGTGCGCGCCGACTCTTCTCGCAGGAGGCTCGCCGTCTCCGGGGGCAGAGTGATCGTTACGTCCATTCGCGATTCTCCCATAACCCTTACTTTACATCGCCCCGGTGGCCAGCCGTGCGGATTGTATTCCCCCGGCGCTTTTCGATACAATCGGACTGCGATTCCGGCCCTGCTGCGGCGATAAGGGCTTAAAACCAGGAGAGTGTGACACACCTATGCCAGCCAAGAGTTTGGACGAGATCGTATCGCTGTGCAAGCGGCGCGGCTTCATCTTCCCCGGCAGCGAGATCTACGGCGGCCTCCAGGGGACCTTCGACTACGGCCCGCTCGGCGTCGAACTCAAGAACAACCTCAAGAAGTTGTGGTGGCGGCATAACGTCTACGAGCGGGACGATATGGAGGGCATCGAGACGGCGCTCCTGACGAACCGCTATGTGCTGCGCTACTCCGGGCACGAGAAGGAGTTCACCGACCCGCTGATCGACAACCGGAACAACAAGAAGCGCTACCGGTTCGACCACCTGCTGCGCGACCAGAAGCCGGACGTGCTGGTGAACATCGCGCTGGCGTTCGGGCTGCCGGCGGACGCGGACGAGGAGACGTTGGCGATCGCGCTGCTCAAGGAGCCGGCGCGGGCCGAGGCGGCGCTGAAGGCGGCGAAGGTGGTGGACCCGACGGACGGTAAGCCGGGCGACTGGACAGAGCCACGGACGTTCAACCTGATGTTCAAGACGCAGGTGGGGCCGGTGGCGGACGACGAGTCGTTTGCATACCTGCGGCCGGAGACGGCGCAGGGGATGTTCGTGAACTTCAAGAATGTGCTGGACTCGACGAACCGGAAACTGCCCTTCGGGATCGCGCAGATTGGCAAGTCGTTCCGCAACGAGATCACGCCGCGCAACTTCCTGTTCCGGGTGCGGGAGCTGGAGCAGATGGAGATCGAGTACTTCGTCAAGCCCGGCGAGGACGAGCGCGTCCACGACGAGTGGATCGCGGACCACGTGGACTGGTGGGTGAACGAGGTGGGGCTGAGCCGGGAGAAGCTGAAGCTGCACGAGCACCCGAAGGATAAGCTGTCGCACTATTCGAAGCGGACGGTGGATATCCTGTACGACTTCCCGACCCTGGGCTTCGATGAGCTGGAGGGGATCGCGAACCGGACGGACTGGGACCTGGGTTCGCACTCGCGGGACCAGGCGAACCTGCCGCTCTCGGACAACACGCGCACGCGGGCGATGAAGAACGAGCACTCGGTGGAGAAGCTGACGTACTTCGACCACGAGACGAACAAGCACATCGTGCCGTTTGTGGTGGAGCCGGCGGCGGGCGTGGACCGGGGGGTGCTGGCGGCGCTGTGCGAGGCGTACGACGAGGAGACGCTGGAGAACGGCGAGACGCGGGTGGTGCTGCGCTTGAAGCCGGCGCTGGCGCCGATTAAGGTGGCGGTGCTGCCGCTGAAGAAGAACAACGCCGAGATCGTGGCAACGGCGAAGCGGATCAAGGGGCTGCTGCAGGCGAAGGGCGATATGCGGACGGTGTACGACGACACGGCGGGTATCGGGAAGCTGTATCGGCGCCAGGACGAGGCGGGGACGCCGTTCTGCGTGACGGTGGACTTCGACACGCTGGGCCAGGGGAAGGGCGGCGATACCAGCCTGAAGGATACGGTGACGGTGCGGGAGCGGGATTCGATGGCGCAGGAGCGTGTCGCGATCGACCGGCTGCCGGAGTACATCCGGGACCGCATCGGGTAGGAGGGGGAGGCCCCCATCCCCTGCCCCTTCCCCCATTAATGGGGGAAGGGGAGATGAACCTACCCCTGGCGCTTCGCCACTGTCGGGTCTGCACCCACCCCCGGCGCTTCGCGCCACCCCCTCCCTCGCAAGCGAAGGAGGGGGTGGTTTTTTTGCGTGGCGGGTTGAGGTTCCGCGGGTTGAGGTTCCGCGGGTTGAAAACCCACGTCTATAGGCCCTTCGGGCCGGCCGTCCTCCGGACGGTGAAGGTTTGGGGAAATTTGGGGTTGACCCTGGAACAGGTTCCAGGGTTTATACTGCGTCCATGAGCATGGAGGCGTCGGGGGGGACCGGATCGGGGAGGTGGCGCGGCGGTGCGGGGTGAGCCCGGACACGCTGCGGCATTACGAGCGGCGGGGGGGCGCGGGCGGTGCGGCAGGAGAACGGATACCGGGTGTACCCGGAGTCGGTGGTGGGGCGGGTGCTGCTGGTGCGCCGGGCGGTGGCGCTGGGGTTTACGCTGGGAGAGCTGGCGCGGCTACTGGGAGAACGGGACCGGGGCGGGGCGCCGTGCCACGAGGTGCGGGCGCTGGCGGGGGAGAAGCTGGCGGCGCTGCGGGACGAGCTGCGGCAGTACGGGGCGCGCGTTTGGACGTGGGGAAGCCGTTCCCGTTTCTGGTGCGGGGGGCGGCGCTGTATCTGCCGGCGGTTTAGTGGTGGGGGCCGGGCCGTTGGTGCCGTGGACTGAAGTCCCGGCTACCGGTAAGAAGTCGGCCTGCGCCGACTCTGGTAAATGTAGGCAGGTACCGCTATGCGGTAGCCGCTCCTGGCACCGTTTCTCCCCCTCTCCCGCAGCGCCGGGAGAGGGGGGGGCCGAAGGGCGGGGGGTGAGGGCTCCGGGGGTGGGTGCCTTCCAAGCCCCCCGTCAACTCTTGGGGGACGGGGGGTAGTCTTTGAGGACGCGGTCGGCGAGCTTCTGGAGCATTTCGTCAGTGATCTGCTTCTCGTCGCCGACTTCGGCGGAGACGAAGGCGCGCCACACGGGGCGCTTCGTTTTGGCGTCGATGAAGTCGAGGACGATGCTGCCCTGGCGGACATCCCGGCTGCGGAACCAGTTTTCGGAGGCGGGGCTCCACCAGTCGCCAGTAGTGGTGTCCGGGCGGGCGGTGGTGTCGTCGGAGCCTTCTCTGATCTGCTGGCGGGTGCGCGCGCCGGCGACGAAGTTGACCAGGAGGTCGGGCGCGCGGCCAGAGGCGGCCGGAGTGAGGCCGCGGGCGCCGAGCGTGGTGGTGAGGGCGCGGCGGACGCGGGCGACGAGCGCGGCCGCCTCTTCTTCGGTGACGGGCGGCGGGGCGTTCGGCACGGTGGAGACGTTGGCGAGCGGGTCGGGCGGTCGGTACAGGCGCGCGGTGCCGAAGGCGAAGGTGCGGTAGGCGCGGAAGTCGGTATCGGGGGCGTGGCTGATCTGGATGGCGGGCTCGCGGGTGCCCCGGCGGCATCCGGCGGAGCTTATGCCGCCGGTGAACAGGGCGGCGCTGAGGAGCAGAAGCGCAAGAAGGCGGGGCGTTCGCGACGTGTCCGCAGTGGTCGGGGCGCTGCGGGCCCCGGGGCATTTCGGTTGCATGGTGTGGAACTCCTTTCTCCGGCCCGGGCCGTTGCCGCGTGGCCGGTTTTTCTTTACCCGGAACCCGAATCCGGCATCCGGGAGGGGGGTGTCAACGCGGGCACGGGAAAAACCCGTCGCTGTCCACGGTGCCGACCACGCAGGCCAGAGGGGGACCTGCCGACCTATAGAGAAACTAGGGTGAGAAGATGTCCGCGCCCCGCGCCCCGCCGCGCGTGGAGCGCACCCTGACTCGATCGAAGGAGTTATCGACATGACAGCCCCCGCTGAGACCGCTGCAACTGCCCCTGCCCCTACCAACGTCACCGCCATCGCCGCTGAGTGCCGCCGCCTCCGCATCACGGACCAGCGAGGTGCCGAGTGGTACCTGCGCAAGCAGAGCGCGTACGCTGCGGAGATTGCTCTGGTGAAGGCGCAGGCTGCGGCGCGGATACGGGAGCTGGAGAGCGATGCCGCGCGTCTGGCGCATCTGTACGAGGCGCAGGTGGTCGAGTGGGCGCGCGGCGAGGCGGAGGCACGCGGGAGCCGATGCGTGACCACGCTCTATGGCACGATCGAATTCTGCTCCGATCCGGGCGATACCGCCGCGGAGGCGCGGGTGACGTTCGCGGGGCGACTTCCTGAGCCGGGGAAGAACTTCTGACACGGCAGTGTACGGCGGGCGGAGTTGCGGGGGCTCTTGACAGGCGCCCGCACCCGTGCCATACTTATGCAACCGGATGCATAGAGTGATTTTGGGGGCTGGGCTTCAATGTAACCGGTTGCATGAGTGGTGAAAGGGGCACAGGTGCGTAGTTCCCTGCGAGCGGTGGCGGAGCGGGCGGAGGTGTCGACGTCTACGGTGTCGCGCGTCCTCAACAATGTGGACGTGCCGATCTCGCCGGAGACGCAGCAGCGCGTGCGGCGTATCGCGGCGGAGATGGGCTACCAGCCGCACCGGCTGGCGCGCGCCCTGGCGACGGGCTGCACCCAGACCGTCGCGCTCTGGGCGGCGAATCTGCGCTCGGCGCACTATGCCCAGGTGGTGTACTTTATGCGCCAGGAGATGCTCCGCCATGAGTACGACCTCATGATCAGCGAGGCGCAGCCGCACGGAAACGGCACTCTGGATACATCGCGCCTCCGCTCCTGGCCGGTGGACGGCATCCTGGCGGTGGAACTGCCGCGCGCGTCGATTCCCGGAATGGAGGCGAAGAGTCTGCTAGCGGGGAAGCCGTTCGCTTCGATGGGGGTGTACGTTACACAGGGGGCGGACCACGTCCGAATCGACTTCCGGGACCGGGTGGTGGAGGCGGTGCAGCACCTACACGCGGTCGGCTGTCGGCGTGTCGCCTATCTGGTGCCCGACTGGTTCGAGTGGTTCCGCCAGTGCCAGGACGACCGCCTGCACGGCTATGAGGAGGCGGTGGCATCGTTTGGCCAGGCGCCGGAGTATATCCTCACCGCGGACGAGAAGCGCGTAACGGTCGGGCCAGCGCTGAAGGCGTATATCGCGAGCCGGGGGTGTCCGGACGGGCTATTCTGCTTCAACGACGACATGGCGATTGCGGCGTATCGCGCGCTGCGGGATCTGGACCGGCGCATCCCCGAAGACGTCGCCCTGATCGGGTGTGATGGCATTGAGGATACGGCCTATCTCGACCCGCCGCTGACCACTATCGCCCAACCGCTGGAGGAGATGTGCGCGACCGCCTGGGCGTTCCTGGAGCGGCGTCTGCGGGAGCCGGGCCTGCCGCTTCAGGAGGCGACGCTGCAGCCGACGCTGCAGGTCCGGGCCTCGTCGCAACGATGACCGGCGCGGGCCGCGCGCGTGTGCGGCCCGCGCCACTACTGACCCGCCGCCGTGCCGCGGCTGAGAAAGGACTCTTCCATGAAACGCAGTGGTTTCGCCCCGCCGAGCGCCGCTTTTACTCTGATTGAACTCCTCGTCGTTATCGCCATTATCGCCATCCTGGCTGCGATACTCTTCCCAGTGTTTGCTCAGGCGCGAGAGAAGGCCCGGCAGATCTCCTGCCTGTCCAATATGAAGCAGATGGGCCTGGGAGCGATGCAGTATTCGGAGGACTACGACGAGTACAACCCGCCGGTGTGGCAGCAGGACGGGACGCGTCCGTGGTGGCACAAGCTGGACCCCTATATCAAGAACAAGGACTTCTATGCGTGTCCGAACGACACGCTCTCGCGCGTCAGCGGCAGCGATGACTATGGGCCGGCCGTCTCCTACGCGATGGCGTTTGTGCCCAACGACTGGGGGGACTGTAGCGACCCGGTGGTGGGCTGTACCGCTATCGGGAACTTCGGCCCCGCCGGCGCGCCCCTGCCGAAGATCACCTCCCCCGCCAGCACCATCCTGATTACTGAGCGGCCGGTCTGGTACAAGGGGTGGAATCAGGTGTGGGCGGCGGATAACTACTGCAACTACGGCGACTTCCTGTATGGCGGCGGCGGCAGCGCGACCAGCCCCACTATCCCGCGTGGTGCGGCGATTCACTCGGGGGGCTCTAATTACACCTTCTGCGACGGCCACGCGAAGTGGATGAAGTTCGAGCAGACGATGGTGCGGCAGGGGAACCAGCCGAACTGGGCGCAGCTGCAGGCCGAGTGGACGACGGTCTACACGGATGGCTGGCGCGCGGACCTCACGACCTGCCCGAACAGCACGGCGCCGAACGCGGTGCAGTCGGAAACGCCCGGTATGTGGACGATCATCCAGTAACGGAGGGGAGCGAGGAGTCTGACGTATGGCGAAGGACAACAGCAGCAGCAGCAACAGCCTGCCGCCTGCGACGGCGGGGGCGATCGTCGCGGCCGCGGTGGCCGCCCTGGCCCTGGCCGGCTTTTTTGCCTACCGGGCGGCGCAGCCGCCCCAGCCGACCGCACCGGGGGCGGCTGTGGTTCGCAGCGGGGTGGACCCGAAGAACCCGGCGCGACCGCCGGTGGCGGACGAACACGCGAACGACTGGCGCCCCCCGGCGCCGGCACGTTGACGCGCCGGAGGGCGCTCCTGGGGCTCGCCGCGACGGCCGCCGCTGCTGCTGCCGGCGGGGCTGGGGGGCGCACACCCGCGGCGGCTGGGGCAGCG
>CALEKU010000097.1 GCA_937902745.1 uncultured Armatimonadota bacterium | reverse complement strand
AGGCACAGACGCCCGGCGACCGCCCCGGCCGCGCCGAGGAGGCCGGCCGCCGCCACCGGGCGGGCCGGGAGCGCGGCCTCCGCCAGGAGCAGCAGCAGGGGGTGCAGGTACAGGCGGAACGACATCGCCTTGCCGCGCAGCGACGCCAGCCGTTCCCGCACCAGCGTGGTCGCGCCGCTCCGGTCGCCTTCGGCAAGCCGCAGCTCCGCCCGGCGCCGGTCAAGGACCAGCGCCACCCCGATCGTCGGCTCCGCGCCCACGGCGGCGTCCGCCGCGTCCAGATACTCCCGCTCCCGCTCCGTTTCGCCCGCCTCGTGCGCCACCGTCGCCAGGCCGGCGAGGGCCAGCCCCGCCATGTACGGGTCGCCCAGGTGGCGGGAGACCGACAGGCACGCCGCGAAGCGCTCCTGCGCCCGCGCCGGGTCGCCCTCCGCCCACGACGCCCGCGCGGCGACCAGCTGGGTGCGGATGTAGCCGTCCGGATTGCTCTCCTCCCGCCCGCGGCACAGGTCCAGCGCCTCCGCGAGATAGGCAGCGGCCCGCTCGGGCTGCCCGAGGAGGCGGGAGACGAGCGCCAGCTGCGAAAAGACGACCGGGTTCCCGCGACCGTCTTCGCTGCACTCCCGCTCCAGGGGGAGGCAGTGGTGCACCAGGGTCTCCAGCGTCCAGTCCAGGTCGATGGCGGTCCGGAACAGGGCGGCGTTGAAGAGTTCCGTCCGCCGCTCCTGCGGCCTCCCCGCCCGGAGCGCCTCCTCGAAGCGCTCGTAAAGGAGCCGCGCCGCCTCCTCCTGGTCCCCGATAATGAAGTAGAACTGGGACTGGATGCTCCGGGCGTTGTCCCGCAGGGCGGCGGCGCGGTCCGGGGTGTCCGACAGCGCCTCAATCCGGCGCGCGGTGACCTCGAACCAGTGACGCGCCTCCCCGGATCGGCCGGTGTGCAGCCAGAACAGCGCGAGGTTGTTGCAGAACCGCACCAGCAACTCCACCTCGCCGAACGCGCTCGTCCACGCGACCGCCGCGCCGACGTTGGCGTACTCCCGATCGGTTCGGACCAGGAAGCGCGCGAAGTCCCCGTGGCGCTGGCCTGCCCACCCATTCAGGTTCTCGCGCAGCCAGTCCGCGTAGTACGCCGCGTGGCGCCGCCCCACCTCCGCGGCGCGACCGGAGCGCTCCAGCGCCTCGGCGGCGAACTGGCGGACGGCCTCCAGCATCGAGAAGCGGAGGCCGTCCGCGCCGTCGGGGGCGGCGTGTACCAGCGAGGCGTCGCGCAGGACATCCAGCAGCGCCACCGCGTCGTCGTCCGGCCGGAGCGCCTGCGCGGCCTCCAGCGTCCAGCCGCCGCGGAACACGCCCAGGTCCGCCAGGAACTCCTGCGCGTCGGGCGGGAGCAGGTCGAAGCTCCACTCCAGGGTCGCCCGCAGGCTCCGGTGCCGCGGGGCGACGTCGCGCAGGCGCGACGCCAGCGCGTCCAGCGGGCGGGCGTCCAGCTGTTCCAGGATCTGGGCCGGGGTCAGCACGCCGCAGCGGGCCGCGGCCAGCTCCAGCGCCAGCGGGACGCCCCCGAGCCGGGCGCACAGCTGGGCGACATCGCCCGCGTTCTCGCCGGTCAGCGCGAACCCCTGCTGCGCCGCCGCGGCTCGTTCAGTGAACAAACGAGCCGCATCGTAGCCCGCGAGGGACCGGGCGCGCGCCGAGCCGCCCGCGGGCAGGTGGTCGGGGTCGGGCGCCGCCAGCGCGGGCACGACCCACGTGATTTCGCCGTCGATCCGCAGCGACTCCCGGCTGGTGGCGAGAAGGCGCAGCCCCGGGCACTCCCGCAGCAGGTGCGCGGCGACGCCCGCGGCGGCCTCCAGCAGATGCTCGCAGTTGTCCAGCACCAGCAGCAGACGCTTGTGCCGCAGATGGTCCGCCACCTGCGGCGCAAGCGGCGCCCGCCCCCGCTCCAACTTCACCCCCAGGACCGTCGCGACCTGCTGGAGCACCTGCCGCTCCGCCTCGGTGTCCTCCGCCGCCCCCGCCGCCCCCGAAGGCGGCGACGCAGCGGGAGCGCTCGCGCCCGGCAGCGTCTCCAGCGGCACCAGCCACGCGCCGTCCGGGAACGCCCGCACGACCTCCGCGGCCACCTCCGCGGCGAGGCGGGTCTTGCCGATGCCCCCCGGCCCGGTCAGCGTCACCAGGCGCGAGCGCTCCAGCGCCGCCGCCACCTCCAGCCGCTCGTCGTCGCGGCCGATCAGCTCCGTCAGCGCGTGCGGCAGGCTCCGCGAGACGCGCGGCGGTGCCGTCGCCGCGGGCGTGCCTGCGCCTTCGTGCGCCCCAGCCCCCGCCGCGGCTTTGCGCCGGGCCTCGTCCCGCAGCCGCCCGTAGAGCGCGGCCGTCTCGGGGTCCGGGGTCGCCCGCGGGTCGTCGGCGCGCAACGCGGCGGCGAACTCGCGGTACGCCGCGAGCGCGGCGTTGGCGTCCCCGGCGGCGGCGAGCGCCGCCATCAGGCCGCGCAGGGCGACCTCGGAAAGCGGGTCCAGCGCCGCCGCCCGCCGCCAGTAGCCCGCCGCCGCGAGGGGGTCGCCCGCCGCGCTCGCCGCCTCCGCCAGCCGGTGCAGGGCGCGCAGACAGTCCTGCTCGCGCGCTTCCCGGTCCTGCGCCACCCACTCCTCCACGACCCCCTCCAGCAGCGGCCCGCGGTACAGCGCCGCCGCCGCTTCGAGGGACGCCAGGTCGCCGCGGCGTACCGCGGCATCGAAGGCGGGAAGGTCCGCGTCCGCGCCCTCCAGGTCCAGCAGCAGCGTGTGCCGGTCCGGCGCGTGCAGCCGCGCGGCCTCGGCCCCGAGCGCGGCGCGGAGCTGGCTGAGCGCCGGGCGCAGGTTGGCAAAGCCCCGCGCCGGGGGGGCGTCCGGCCAGAGCGTACCCGCCAGCCACTCGCGCGCCACGGGACGCCCGGCGCGCAGCGCCAGCAGCGCCAGCAGCCACAGCACTTTGCGCGAGCGCACCGGCGGCAACGGCTCGCCGCCCACGCGCACCTCCATAGGGCCGAAAAAGCGGAGCAAAAGCGGTGGCGCGGGCGGCGACGATTTGGCAATGGCAGTAGCGGCAACGGTGGTGGTCATGCGGCCCTCCTCCGATGGGGCATCTGTCTGGCAGGATTCTACACGAAATTCTGACACGTTTTCGCGCCGGTAACGCTCCGCGGCCCCACGTCGCCGGACACAAAAAAATCCCCCGGCCGTTGCGGCCGGGGGGTCTTACCCGGCAGCGTGCCGGAAGAAAGCATCGTGCAAGCAGTGGGGTTTATACCCACTCCGCCTGCCGGGACCCACCGCCCCCGGGCGGCCCCCGGACTCCGCGCGCCCGAGGCATCGTATAATAGGACCAGGAGCGCCCCCATGAAGACCCTGACCATCGAACTTCCCGAGGATCTGGCCGCCCGTCTGCTGGCGATCCTGCCGCCCGAAGAGATCAACGCCTTCGCCGTCGCCCTCCTCGAAGACGCCCTGGATCAGGACGCCGACCGGGAACTACCCGAGGACCTGAAGGACGCCCTGCGCGAGGGGAAAGAAGACCTGGAGGCGGGCCGCTTCTACCCCGCCGAGGAGATGGACGCCCGCATGGAAGCCTTCCTGCAGGAGCGGCGAGAAGCCCGGGAGCGGGAGAACGCGGCGCGGGCAGCGGCGTAGAGATGCCCGGAACCGGGGAAGCGGAACTGCCAGAACCGGAGGAGCAGCCCGTCGTCTACGCCGTGCGGGTGAGCGCCCGCGCGGAGCGGGATGCCTTCGAAGCGCTCGCCTACCTGGAGGAGTCCGCCGGGCCGGAGGTCGCCTCCGAGTGGTACCGCGGGTTCGTACAGGCGCGCAGCTCCCTATCGCGGTATCCGGGCCGCTTTGCGGTGCAGGTAGCGGAAAGCCGCCTCATGGGCTTCGAGGTGCGCCGGCTGCTTTACCGCCGGCCGGGCAGCCGGAACAGCGCCGCGGGCTACCACCTGTACTACCTCGTGCGGGAAGAGAGCGACGACGGCCCGGTGGTGCTGGTCTTCCACGTCCGCCACGCTTCCCGGCGCCCGCTTACCGCGGCCGAGGCCCCTGCTCTGCGCGCCGATCTGTGAAAGGAACCCGGCCGTGTCCCGGAGGCGGTCAGAAAGAGCGATGACCTTTATGTTCTCCGTCCGGATCGCCGGCGCGCCGCCGGCCCCGCCGCGCACGTCCCCCTACCCCGTCCCGCCCCGCGCGACCGACCCCGCCATCACCGCGTTCAACGACCCGCACCTCGTTTACGTCAACCGAAGCGTCAGGCCGCGCAACGAACTGCTGATCTTCCTGCCGGGCACGAACGGCAAGCCGGGGGGAACCCACCTGTTCTGTCAGACGGCCGCCGACCTGGGGTACCACACCCTGGCGCTGTCCTACCCGACCGACACCCCCGCGACCGTCGTCCGGAACAGCCCGGACCCGCAGGCATTCGAGAAGTTCCGGCGCGCGATCATCGAAGGGCGGGACCTGTCGCCCCGGGTAACGGTCAGCCGCGCGAACTCGATCGAAAACCGCCTTATCCAGCTTCTCCGGCACCTCGACCGGTCCGAGCCGGGCGGGGAGTGGGGACAGTTCCTCGCCGGGCCGGGGGCGGGGGAACTGAACTGGCCGAAGATCGCCGTGTCGGGCCACTCCCAGGGGGGCGGCCGCGCCGGGCTGATCGCGACCCGGCACCGGGTAGCCCGGGCCATTATGACCGGCGCCCCGAAGGACTTCGACCGCGCGCGCAAGAAGCCGGCCGCCTGGTACCGCAGTAACCCGGCGACGCCGGTGTCGGGGTTCTTCACCTTCAACCACGAGCGGGACCGGCAGGGCTGCGACTTCGCGGAGCAGCTCCTGATCTGCAAGGCCATGGGCCTGGAGAAGTTCGGGGGCGCGGTCCGCGTGGACGGAGAAACGCCCCCCTACCGCGGCTCCCGCATCCTGACCACCAACTTCCCCGGCTCGCCCACCGATTCGGCGCGGGCGCACTCGTCGCTGATCGGCGACCGGGGCTGCCCCAAGGACCGGGACGGCAGGCCGACCTTCCGCCCGGTCTGGGAGTGGATGCTGACAGCCCCGGTGACGCCCTAGCGCCCGCGCGCTCGCGGAGGCGCTTACTGCCGCTCGAACGTGGTCCGGGTGCCGTCCGCCAGATGCGAGATGAGCGTGTCGTCGCCGGAGAAGGAGAGCTGCTCGACCGACGTCCCGGCCAGCTCGCTCGGCGTGGTCACCGAGAACGTGAGCGTGTTACCGTTTAGCTGCCACGTCCCCGAGTACGCGCCCGGGTCCGCGCTGGAGCCGGTGAACGTGCCGTTCGCGAAGAACGTGACGGTGTCGTTGGCGCCGCACGCCACGGAGACCTCGTCGCCGTCCTCCGTGTAGACGATCTCGCCCGGGCACGTCATGTTCTGCCCCGCGGTCTGGACGCGGGCGACGCGCCACGTCCCCACCAGCAGCTCCTGCGTCGGCCGCCGGTCGTCGCTCCCGCCGCCGCCCCCGCAGCCCGCCAGCAGCAAGGCGCCGAGCGCCGC
>CALEKU010000096.1 GCA_937902745.1 uncultured Armatimonadota bacterium | reverse complement strand
CAGGAAAGTCACGGCCTCCGCGCGGGTTTCCAACAGCGCCGCACCCGCTCGACCGAACGCGAAGAAACTGGATGGGGCGAATAACGGGACGAGGGAAAGTACCGCGGCGGGTCGTTCGGGGAGCGCCGCTAGTGCCGCCGCCGTTTCCTCGCGCATGGCTCGTGCGGTGGGATTGCCCTGTGAACCGGCGGGGTAGTCGCCCGCAAAGACGACGCAAAGAATCGGGCCAAATGCCGATTGCGTTACTTCGGACGTGGTGCGCAGCAGCAGGTCAACCGGTTCCAGCATCGAGTTTCTTCAGCGCCCCTCCCACAGCCACGCGCACCTCCGGTCGCGGATCGGTCGCGAGCAGGCGGCGTAAGGGCTCCACGGCGCGCGGGTCTCCGAGCGTCCCCAGGGCCTGGGCGGCGGTGCGCAGGTCCAGAAGCTGCTGCATTTCCCGGTTTTCCCGGTCCATCCGGCGCAGGTAGGGCAGGCAGCGGCGCCAGAACGAGAACCAGCGGTCTCCCGCCATCGGATCGTGCCCCGTGCTGCCCGGCTGCTCCAGGCGCCGCATCAATTCCGGGAAGGCGCGCGGGTCACGGGATGCCCCGAGGAACAGGAGGCCCATCGCCCGCTGCGGCCCGTCGTGCCAGTCAAGCGCCGCGCGGTACCGGGCGAAATCCTCGTCGCTCATGGCGGCGAACACTTCCGGCGCCCGCTCAAGCTGATGTTGTGTCTCGCGCAACACGCGGGAGATGGGAGTATTTTCGCACTCCGCGACATAGCGCTCCAGGCGTTCCGATTCGCGCATAGGACTTTCTCCTTTTGGAGATTATGCCAAAGAGATTACCGGGTTTGGAGCAGCGTCCTAAGCACACAGGTGGTCTCTTGCATACAGGTTTCTGCGTGATAGAATCGGTTGGTTTGCCACCGACCACTTCGGCTCACTGTAGAGCCGATGCACCTTGCCAGACCAAATCTGTCTGCGGAGACATGACGATGACCCCTGAAACGCACGACCTCACGCCCGTCGCTGACGTCCTCGCCCCCGACAGCCCGCCACAGGCCGCGTCCACCGACCGAACGCCGTTGACCGCCTCCGAAAGCTTTGTCCGCGCGGTCTCCGACCTGCTGGACACTGACCCGGCTGACCTGCTCCAGGAACTCGGCTACTACGAGCGGCGCAAGGCTGCCCCGGGGACGACCGCCCCACGAGAATCCTGACACCTCGGCGCCCCGCCCCCCGGAACGTCAAACGTCCCCGGGCCGACCTTGGCCCGGGGACGTCTGCTCATTCCGCCGTCAGGGTGCGCCCCTGGGGCGTCACGTTCAGAGTATAGGTCTTGCCCCCCCGCTGGATGCCGGTGATGGTGAGACGCTTCCATGCCTCGGGCAGCGCGACCGGACGCCTCTCCACCTCCTGGAACTCGTCCCAGTCCAGCCCCCCGAAGCCATACAGCACACTCTGTAGGAGTCCTCCCTGCCCCGTTGCAAAGTCGCAGCGGTCCAGGCTGCGCTTCTCGGAGAAGAGGAGGAAGGGCCCACGCACAAACGGCCGGTACGACGCCTCAAAGTTCTCCGCCGCCTCCTTCGCCTTGCCGAGACGCGCCCAGCCCAGCGCGTGGATTGAGTCCGTCATCGCGGGGCCGTTCGTGATCGGCCGGTCCGCATGGAAGGCAAAAGTCGCCGCGGCGGTCTTTTCGTCCATCGGCAGTTCGGCAGGCCAGAGCAGCAACTCTCCGTCCGCCTGCTTGGTACCCTTCTTGCCGTCGTCGCCCTCACGCACCAGATAGACGCCCTTCTCTTTATCGAAGGGCAGCGCGATGTTTTTCGCGACCTCAGCCCACTTCGGATCGGCGGGCCGCCCCAGCACCTTCGCGGCCTCGGTTGCGGCGATCAGGCAGTTGCGCGCCATCGCGTTCGTGTAGGTGTTGTTGGTGATTCCCTGTTTGAACTCGTCTGGCCCGGTGACGTCCTTCAGGTCGTACTTCCCGGTGGCAGCGTTCTTCGTAACGCGGCTGGCAAAGAAGTCCGCTACGGCGGAGAGCACCGGCCAGCCTCGCTCAGCCAGCCACTTTTTGTCCTGCGTGGCCAGCCAGTACTGCCAGTGCGCCCAGCCCACCCCGGCGGTCACGTGCCGCCCCTGGGCGAACCCTCCCGGCGCGGTCTCCTTGCCCGTGGCCGCGGATTCCCAGGGGAAGTCCGCGCCCTTATAGCCCTGCGCCTTCGCCAGCGCCTTTGCCGCCTCCAGGTGGCGGAAGCGGTAGTCGAGGATATTGCGCGCCATCTCGGGGTACTGCGCCAGAAGCGCAGGGAAGATCCAGATGTCGGCGTCCCAGAAGATGTGCCCCTTGTAGAACTCCCCGGAGAGCGTTTCCGGCGGCACGGAGTCGTCCCCACCCGGCCGCGTGGACTGGAGCAGGTCGAACATCGCTTTATGAACGAGCTGCTGCGCCACAGGGTCGCCCTCGATCACGATGTCGCGCCCCTCCCACCGCTTCGCCCACGCCGCCTCGTGCGCCGCCAGCGCCTCCTCGAAGGTCGGCTTTGGCGGGTTGGGTACACGCTGCGCCACGGCCTCGGGCCGTATCCGCACCAGGCGCGTTGCGCCGGCGTCGGTACTATCGCCCCAGACATCCACGGCGAACTTCCCCGCCCCTGCCGACACTTCGCCCATCTTGCCGGGCTGCGCGCCCTCCACGCGAATCCCCGCCAGATAGGGATCAGCTGCGGACACGAACGCCGTCACCGTCACGCCGCCCATCTTCGTGGTGAGTACGCCGCGCTTCATGTCGAGCGTCTGCTCGTACGGCTCCCCGGGCTTCGGGTCGGGCAGACCGATCTCGTGCCAGTTGCTGATGGGGGCCAGGGTCTCTTCCTGGTCGTAGTGCCCGGCGATGTAAGCGCGCGCATCCTTGCCCGCGCCGCCGGTCACGCCGAAGGTCGCGCCGAGGAAGCCATTCCCCAGGAAGATACCGTGGTTGCCGCGCCCGACATCGGGCTTTGTGGCCTTCAGCACCCACGGGTCGGTCGTTTCGAAGGCTCCCCCGCTCCGATCCTGGCTGACATTGGGAGGCGGGGCGCCATCGCCGCCACCGTCGCCGCTGCCGGTGTTCGGAGCCGGGCAGCCGGTGAGAAGCGGAAGCGTGAGGAGGGCTACAGCGGCAAGTACCCCGCGGCGCAGTCCCGCGTGTCGTGGCCCGTCGGAAGGCCGCCGTGGGTTGAAACACCCCCGGCTTCCGTTATTCAAGCCCACCTTCGCGGGCTCCATCGGGCGAAGGGCCGCTACGGGCGAGCGGTAACAGAGCAGGGTACGGAAGCCCGCGGAGGCGGGCTTGAATAACGGAAGCCGGGGGTGTTTCAACCCACGGCACAACAAGGGTTCGGACGGCACGACCATTCCACGGCGCGACGCGTTCAACACGTCAGGTACTATCCCCTTTCGGCGAAGAACAGGAGGCGGTCGGAGCGGGGGGTGGGAGGGCGATCGCCGTAATTGCCGAACACCTCGACGCCCTGAAAGCCCGCTTCCGCCAGGAACGATTTTATCTCAGGGATCGTGTAGGCGCGCTGGAGGTGGGTCTCATGGAACGTACGCACCTCTCCCGTCTCCGCGTCCGTGACCTGGAACTCCATCTCGACCCGGCAAAGCCGCGCTTCGCGGTCCCAATGCGCCTTCCAGCGGTGCCGCACCGGCCCGTACAGTTCGACCTGGGAGAACATGTCGTGCGAGAGCGCGTACAAGGAGTTGAGGTCGAACGCCAGGACCGCGCCCGGGTTCAGGTGCGCGTGGACCCGGACGAAAGCCTGCCGCAGGGCGTTCGGGTCGGTAAGGTAGTTCAACGAGTCGAACAGGCTCACCGCCAGATCGAACCGCGCCTCCCCCAGGTCCAGAGCGGCGAGGTCCTGAACGTGGAACGAGGCGACCCCGCCCGTGTTCCAGGCGGCCGCCTTGGTGCGCGCGATGGCGATCATCTCCGCGGAAAGGTCCACCCCCACGACGGGGGCGTACCCGCGCGCAGCCAGGAGGTGCGTCACGATCCCGGTCCCACAGGCCAGGTCCAGCACCGCCCCGGGCGCCTTGTGCCGCGCGCGCAGTTCCTGCTCGATGCGGTTGAGCCACAGCGGGTGCGGAACGCCTGCCATCAGGGCGTCGTAGATAGCGGCGACCTCGTGGTACTGGTGGGGGGCGGGGCGGGGATCCTGGTTCATGGAACGCGACACAACAACCGATAGTATATCGTCTTGCGACGGCGCTGTGAGGGATGCGTGAGGGACGCGCGAGGGACGCATATATTTCTTCACATCCTTCGTTGTAGACGATAGTCTGGCACGGAAATGGCATTTAGATAGGGTATGCCTGCGTGCGCGCCTGCAAGAAACCCGCAAGGCCAGCAGGCCGGAAAGCTTCCCGTCATGCGTGAGAAGGCACCCGACCTACAACCTGTGACCGAGGAAAAGACGCGGAGACGCACCGCCAGCGCGACCCTGCCCACGCCGGATGCGTCCGCCCGCTCTGCCCCCCGGCGTACACCGCCGCAGGCCATCCCCTTCCCGATCCCGGGTGCGACGCTCTCGATCACCCAGGCGGCGCTGGCGGAGAACGAGCGACGCGAACGGCAGATCGCCGCCCTGTACGAGCTGTGGCGCGCGGTGCCGCACACCCAGTCGAACCGCCTCATGCAGATGATCGCGGAGCGGGTCACCACGGCGCTGGACGCGCATTCCTGCTCTCTCCTGCTGCGCGAGCGCGGCGGCGACACACTCCGCATGGCCGCCTCCGTGGGGCTTCAGCAGGATGTTTCCGAGTCCACCACCATGCTCGTCGGCGAGCGCATCGCCGGCCGCGTGGCCGCCTCGGGCCAGCCTATCCTCGTCAACCGCGACCCGCGCCAGCACCCCCTGCTCGCCGCCGGGGCGGGCGACGGCTCGCAGCCCGGCGACATCCGCGCCCGTCCTGAGATCGAGTCGTCGCTGTGCGCCCCGCTGATCGCGATGGACGGCACGGTGGTGGGCGTTATCTGCCTGTCCCGCTTTACGCCCGCGTTCCCGTTCACGGACAGTGACCTGCGCGTGTTCTCGCTCTTCGCCGCGCAGGCGGGGGCCGTCATCGCGCACACGCACGTCGTGGAGGACCTGACGCTGGCCGCTGAGGAGGCCACGGCCATGGAGCGCGAGATGGCGCGCACCAAGGGCCTGACGGCCCTCGGGCAGCTTGCCGCCTCCGTGGCACACGAGTTGCGGAACCCCCTCTCCTCGATTAAGGGCGCAGCGCAGTTCCTCCTGAAGGAGTTCGCCAACGCCGAGCCGGAGACGCTGACCGCAGCCGATCTGGAGCAGATGCTGCCGACGCTGCGTGACTTTTTGAGTATTGTGGTGGAGGAGGTGGACGGCCTCGGACGCCTGACCACCGACCTTCTGGAGTTTGCCCGACCGACGCCGCCCCAGACGACGCGCCACGACCTTCGCGAGGTGCTGCGCAGCGAAATCGCCTTCTTGCAGCCTGAGCTAAAGAAGATGGGGGTCAGCCGCATCGAAGAGGTGTACGCGGTGACCAACCCGGCCTGGGTGGAGGTGGACCCCTCGCAGATCGGCCGAGCGCTGCGCAACCTGCTGCTCAACGCCGCCCAGGCGATGACCACATCCGGCGGTGTCAGCCCGGACAATGTGGTGACGGTCTTGCTCCAGCGCAGCGGCGCGGACGGCAACTCCTACGCTATTGTGGTGGAGGACGACGGCCCGGGCGTGCCGGAGCCCCTGCTGGAGCATCTGTGGGACCCGTTCTTCACGACCAAGGCGCGCGGCACCGGTCTGGGGTTGGCGCAGGTCAAGCAGGTCATCACGGCGCAGGGCGGCTCGGTAGCGGTGGAGAACATGCGCACCGGCGGCGCGCGGTTCCTGCTGTACCTGCCAGCGGCCATGCCTCCCGGCGCCGGCGGACACGCTCATGAGGAGACAGACGAAAATGGCGGGTGATCCGACCGCCGTAGCGGACCCGGGCGCGGCGACGGTCCTGGTAGTGGACGACGAGCCGAACCTGCGGCGCGTCCTGTCTGCGGTGCTGTCGCGGGACGGCTACAATGTAGTGCTGGCGGACGGTGGACGCGACGCCGTCAAGAAGGCGAAGCAGTTGCCGGAACTGGACGTGCTGGTGACGGACTTCCTGATGCCGGACCTGAACGGCCTGGAGGTGCTGGAGGCGGTACGCAAGCAGCATCCCGGCATCCGGACCCTGCTTATCTCGGGCCACGGTACGGTCCGCTCGGCGGTCGAGGCGATGCGCCTTGGGGCGTTCGACTTCCTTACCAAACCCTTCGATGTGGAGCAGGTGCGGAAAACGGTGCGCCGCGCGCTCCTGGCCGCGCCGCCCGCTGACGCAGTGCCGGCCCCGCCCGCGGCCGAAAAGAAGAACGGCGCGGCAGCGACAGCCGGAAATGGTGCTGCTCCGGCGACCGCCCCAGGCACGGCTGCGGCCCCGGCAGGTGCGCCCGCGGGCGCTACCGCGGCGGCGGTGGCCATGCCGCCCGGCGTGTCGTTCATCGGCGACGCCCCCGCCACCGTCGCGGTCAAGCAGCAGTTAGTGGCCGCCGCCGCGTCTCGCGCGACCATCCTGCTCCTGGGCGAGTCCGGTACGGGCAAGGAGGTGGCGGCGCGCGTCATTCACGAGGCCAGCCCGCGCAAGCGGGGGCCGTTTGTCGCCGTCTCCTGCGCCGCGCTGCCGGATACGCTGCTGGAGTCGGAGCTGTTCGGCCACGAGAAGAGCGCCTTCACCGGCGCCCTGGCGGCGAAGCCAGGTCGATTCGAACTGGCGGACGGGGGCACGCTCTTTCTGGACGAGATCGGCGATATTCCGCACCTAACCCAGGTGAAGCTGCTACGCGCACTGCAGGAGCGGGAGATCAGCCGCATCGGCGGCGTGAAGACAGTGAAGGTGGATGTCCGTGTGGTCGCGGCCACAAACCGGGACCTGTGGCAGGCGGTGCAGGAGGGCTCGTTCCGCGCAGACCTGTACTACCGCCTTCATGTCATTCCGGTAACCCTGCCCCCGCTGCGAGACCGCGCCGACGACATCCCCGCGCTCGCCACGCACTTCCTGGAGCGGCTGTCAAAGGAGAACCGGCGCGCGTTCCCCGAGGGCTTCTCGGAGGCGGCGCTGAAGCGACTGAAAGCCCACTCCTGGCCCGGCAACATCCGCGAGCTTCAGAATGTGGTGGAGTACGCGGTGGTCATGTCCGCCCCAGACGCGGTCCGCATCGAGGAGACCGCCCTACCCACCCTGAAGGCTAAGGGGTAGCGCCCCGAGGTCAGATTGTCGCCGTCGAAGATGAGGCTCGGGTAAATTCGCGGCTATAAATTTGCGGCTAATGGTTAAGAAGTCGGCCTGCGCCGTGGGTTGAAACTCCGGCTACCGTTAAGAAGTCGGCCTCCGCCGACTCCATAAGATCGAGGGGCGGCTACGGGTAACCCGTAGCCGCCCCTCGTTGTCGTTAGCCCGCGGAGGCGGGCTTGAATCAACGAAGCCGGGGTTTCAACCCACGGCGCAGGCCGACTTCTTAACCATTAGCCGCAAATTTATAGCCGCGAATTTACCCGAGCCTCATCTTCGACGGCGACAATCTGACGGCAACCGCCTGGGTGCGCCGCCTTTACCGTGCGGCGGCGCCGGCGAGGAACGCCTGCCAGTTCGGGGCGTCCTTGGCGAGCGACAGGAAAACGTACCGCTGGCCGAAGCCATTGGCCTGGTTGATATCGTCGCGGCCGTACTGGAACGGGCTCGGTAGGTAGGCCGCCAGACCGTTCGAGCGCGGGTGCTGCGTTCCGCGCACGTTCTTGACGATCGCGTCCCTGGTCGCGCTCTCCACCTGGTTCACCGCGCCCTGCACCCCGGCGTCGTTTACGCTCCCCTTCAGCAGACGCAGGAAGTCAAGCAGGTCCTTGTTCTCGTAGTACGAGTACGACTCCGCCCCCTCGCGGGCATCCGCGATCTGGTTGTTCCACTGCCCGCGCGCGGCGGTCAAAGCCGCGCCCAGGTTGTTAAGCGCAGGCGCGATCGCCCCGAGTTTCGTCGGGTCGATGACCGACTGCGTGATATTGGTGTTCGGCCCGTAGTGCGCCAGGGTCTCTTCAGCGATGATCTCACCGAACGTCCGGCCGTCCATGTTCGGGTTCGCATTCAGCCGGGAGATGAACCGGTCGTAGGGGTATCCCGGGCCGGGCGGGCTCTCCTCGGAGCCGACAATCCAGTGCCCCTGGTTACGGATCTCGTAGGCGACCTCCAGTATCTGCATCAGCGACGAGTCCCAGGCGATCAGGTCCCACTTGCGGCCGCCCCCCAGTTCAAGCGCTGCCGGCAACTGGATGGTGTCGATGTGGTTGTCGGTCTCGTCGTCGTAGGAGAAGCCCCGGGTCTTGGCGCTCTGCGGCGTGGCGCGTGAGCGCCAGCCAGCGCCGTGGTTCCACAGGAAGATGGCGTAGCGGTCTGCCGGGAACGTCTGCACCCCCCAGTCGATGAACTCACGCAGGGTCTGGGCGTTCCCCATATCCACGTCGGTGATCCCGTCCCCGTTGGTGTCGCCTTCCTGGCGCGACAGAATGGTGGACGTCACCGTGCTCTCATTGTTATCCTTCGTCACCAGGTAGCGGCGCGTACCTATCCAGTCGCCATTGGACTTGTCGTCGTAGGGCTGATTGGAGCGCATGCGCTTGAACTGCACAACCATGTTGATGTTGTCGTTGCTGCCCACCTTCTCCATCTGGTTCATGTTGAGCGAGCCGTACTCTTCCAGATCGTTCGCTCCGTTCATGTAAACCAGAATGGTCCACTTGCGCTTGGCCTGGACCGGCGTTTCCCGCGTGATCTGCCAGCCCGGCTGCGGAATTACCGTGCCGGTATTGCTGGTCCCGCCGCCATCACCGCTGCCCCCGCACCCGGTGGGCGCCAGGGCGAGCGGCACCAGAAGCGGCGCGGCAAGGAGGAAGAAGAGCATCTGGAGGAACAGGGAGCGGCGGCGCATGGGAAGGCCCCGGCGCGCGGATGGTAGGGGGGCGTGTGTCAACAGGCGTACCTCGGTTCTATGTCTGTTTCGTCTGACACCGCTCGCGGCGATTAGCTTCAATCCCGCCCGGCGTCCCGATGGGAAATGGTATCGTGCCGAGCGCGGGGGTGGCTACTCCGGCGTTTTCCCGGCAGAGGATTCTTTTGTTTGCTATAATCAGAACGGCGTAGCGCCGCACCCACTGAGTCCGTCTCAAATTCCTTTTTTCCGGATTCGCCCCCTCCGCCGAAGTCCCGCCCATGAAAGAGACCGCAACACCGAAAACTTTGACCCCGGAAGGGGTATCGACCGGCAACGGCCAGGCGTGGCCCCTGCGTCCGCTGACCCGGACCCGAAGGGACACGGGAGCCCTGTACCACCGGGAGGAGGATGTAGAGCGACAGGTTCGCGAACTGTCGCAACTGTCGGAGCGGTCCCGCCGGGCGGTTCTGTGCGAGGCGTACGCGCCAAACGACCCGCGGCGCCCCCGGGAGGAGACCCTGGTCTACTTCCTGCGGGAGTACCATCGCCGGAGCGACGACACAACGGCGTGGCAGATCGCGGAGGTTCTGATCGGGCGTATCGCCGGTCATGTGCAGCGCAAGCTGGCGCGGTGGCGGCTCCCGGCGGATCAGGCGGAAGACTGCATGCACGATCTGACCACCGCGCTCTGTGAAGCGGTGTTCGACGGGGAGCAGGCGGCAGAGTTCTGGGAGGTGCGGTTCTGGGTGTGCCTGGATCGCCGCCTGTGGAGCCTGGTGGAGAAGCGGCAGGCGACGCTGGATGCCGAGATTCGACCGGGCGATGAGGCTCAGGACGAGGACGGACCGGCCGGCGGCGATGGCATCTTCGCCCGACTGGCGGATACCGCCCCGGGACCGGAGGCGATGGCGGAGCGCCGCGAAGCGCTGGCGCTGCTCACCGAGAATGAGCGTCTGGCAGTGTACCTGCGGTTTATCGAGGGGCTGCCGGAGGAGAGCGAAGACCCGGACCGCGAGTCCGTGGCAAAGATTCTAGGAGTGACAGGGCGATCCGTGCGCAACTACCTGCGCCGGGCGGAGAATAAGCTGGTGAATTGGGCCGAGGGGAAGGTTTGAAGGGCCGAGAACAGGCGACAGCCATGAATACCAAAGAGTTCAGCAACAGGAACGATAGCGCCACCGCCGACGAGGTACTGGTCGCGTTCTCGCAGGCAGGGCCGGAGGCCGACCTCGCGGAGTGGACGCGCCGCTACCCGGCGCAGGCGCGCGACCTCGCCCGCCTGGCGGCGGAACGGTGGTGCGCTGGCCCGGACGCGGACGCCCGGTACGCGGACGCCGCGGCCGAGGCGCGGCTGCGGGAGGCTGGACTGAGCTCTCTGCGCGCCCTGTGCGCCGCCCGCACCACCCCGCTCACGAACCTGCTCGGGGCCGCCGAGGCGAAGGGCCTGGACCTGGACACCCTGGCGACGCGCCTTTCGCTCACCGAGGCGTACGTGGTGAAGCTGCACCGGCGCCTGTTCGCGCCGGAGTCGCTGCCGCGCACGCTGGTGCGCGAGCTGGCGGACGTGCTGGGACGCGCCGCGAACGATGTTCAGGCGTACCTGGCGGGCCCGCCGCGGCTAGCGGCGGGGGCGGCCTATCGGTCGGACTCCGCACCCAGCGTGGGCGAGCGCGAGGACTTCCGCGCGACGCTCCTGGCCGACCCCGAACTGTCGGAGACGCAGCGGGCGCGCTACCTTTCGGAGGACGACGCCGAGGACGCGGCGTAAGGACAACGCACAGCGATATGGCGGCGCAGGCGGGCGGTGATCCCTGGGCATCGGTCCGGGAGGAGGCGCGCCGTTGCCGGGCCGCGCTCCCGGGGAGCGGCAGTTCCAGCAGCAGCCCCGACGGGAGCGCGGCCGCCGAGGCGGCGGTGCAGGCGGCGCTTCGCCTGGCCGGTTACCGCCCCCGCCTGCTCCCCCCCACCGACACCCTGCTTTCCGGCGCGCACGCCGTTCTGGACCGCGAAACGCGCATCGTCTGGCTCCGCTCCGATGTTCCCATCGAAGAGCGGCGCGTCCTCCTCGCGCACGAACTGGCGCACCATTACCTCCACGACGACCACGGCGACACCGACGATGGCTGCGCCTGCTACGAGGAGGATGTGGACGCGACCGGTGACGGCGAGGCGCTGGTGGGCTATGGCCCGCGCCAGCGCCGGGAAACCGAGGCGAACGTCTTCGCCCGTGAGTTCCTCCTGCCCGCTCCCCTCGCCCGCCGCTGGTTCGATGAGGGAGCGGACGCACACGCCATCGCCCGGCGCGCGGGCGTTCCCGTCTCCCTGGCGTTCGCGCAGATGGAAGCCGGATTGGGGCTGCATTCCGCTGCTCCTACCCCGGCCCCTCCTCCTTCCAGGAGGGGGGAAGCCAGAGGGGGACAGACAAGCAGTACCCTCACCCTCGACCCCTCCCAGGAGGCGGCAGCACGGGCGGAGAGCGGGCCGCTGCTGGTGGGCGCAGGACCGGGCACGGGAAAGACGCGGACGCTGACAGCCCGGGTCCTCTACCTCACGCGTGAGGCGGGCGTGCGACCTGAAAGGCTGCTGGCGCTCACATTCAGCCGCAAGGCGGCTGAGGAGATGCGTGAGCGCATCGGGGCCGTCGCGCCAGAGGTGGGGCGGCGGGCGGCCATCAGCACGTTCCATGCGTACGGCCTGGACCTGCTGCGCCGCTACTGGCGAGAGGCGGAGTTGCCGCCCGCGCCTGTGCTCCTGGCTCCCGTGGACACCTTCGCCCTGCTGGAGCGGCGCGCGGGGGCGCTGGATCTGGATGTCCTGCGCTACCTCCACGACCCCTCATTCCCGCTGCCGGACATTCTGCGCACCATCGCCCGCGCCAAGGAGGAGATGCTGACGCCGGAGGCGTTCCGCCGCCGCGCTGAGGCCGCCGGGGACGAAAAGCTGCTCGAAGTGGCCCGGGTCTATGCCGCCTACGAAGCCCTGCTGCGGGAGCGCGGGGCGCTGGACTTCTCCGACCTGGTATACCGCGCACTGCGTCTCCTGGAGGAGAACGAGACGGTGCGCGCCGCGGAACAGGCCCAGTGGCACCACGTGCTGGTGGACGAGTACCAGGACGTGAACCGCGCCGGCGCGCGCCTGGTGCGCGCGCTCGGTGGGGATGGCGGCGCCGGCCTTTGGCTGGTCGGGGACCTGCGGCAGGCGATCTACGCCTTCCGCGGCGCCAGCCCCGCCAACGTGTCGTCGTTCGAGGAGGACTTCCCGGGCGGGCGGCGGACGGAACTGGGCGTCAATTATCGTTCCCGGCCGCACCTGGTCGCCCTGTTCGGCGTTGCGAGCGGCGAGGGCACCGGCGCGTGGCGCCCCGCGCGCGGCGAGGCGGAGGAAGCCGCGGAAGCCGCCGTGGTCGTGGGTCCGTTCCCCCCGGCCACGCTCGCGGTCGCGCCGGACGAGATCGCCCAGGCCGACGGCATCGCCCGGAAGATGCGCGCGCTCCGAGAGGCAGGCTACGCCTGGTCGGACATGGCGATCCTGTGCCGGACGCGCGGACAGGCCCGCGCTCTGCGCGCCCTCCTGAGCGAGCGGGATGTGCCCGTCGCCGCGGAGACCGGCGGTGACTACGAACTGCTCCGAAGCCATGACGTCAAGAACCTGATCCTCCTGCTTGCCCGCGCCTGCGAGCCGGACGGTCCCGCCCGGGAGCGCTACCCCGAACTGCCGGCTGGCCTGCCCTACTCCGGGGACGCCTATGACTTCTTCACAGAAGCGCTCTGGGGGGCGCCCCGGCTCGCACAGCAGGTGACGGACGCGGCTGGCGTCGCCGCCCTACTCGGGGTGGCGCGCTCGTTCCGCGAACGCAGCGCTGTGGTCCTGGAGCCGACCGAGGAGCCGCGTCGGGCGTTCCTGGCGCACCTTCGCCGCATGGCCCGCCTCGGCGGCGACCTCAGCCACCCCGGCCACCCGGACGCCGCGCCGGACGCTGTGCGCCTGCTTACGGTCCACGCCGCGAAGGGGCTGGAGTTCCCGGTGGTGTTCCTGCCGAACCTGTCGGCGGGCAAGTTCCCCGCCCGCCCCGGGCCGTCCCTCCTGTCTCCCTTGCCGCTGACGGACGAGGTGCCCGCCCCCGACGCCGCCGAGCGGGAGATTGAGGAGGAGGAGCGTCTCTTCTTTGTGGCGCTCACCCGCGCCCGCGATCATCTCATCCTTTCGCGCGCCGAGAAGTACAACAAGCGCGCCGCCCCGCCGTCGCCGCTACTGGGCAACCTCGCTGCCGCCCCGGGTATCGTCCGCGAGGAGTGGGTGCTACCTCTGCCGCGTCCCCTCTCCGCCTCGGAAAAGGAAGAAGGGGAGACGGCGAAGCCAGGCTCTCCGCCACGACGTGGGGACGCGGCAGAGAGCTCCACGGACGACTCCGCCCCCACCGACGCCGCGGACGCGGAGTTGTGGCTGCGGTGCCCCCGACGCTACTACTACGAACGCGTGAAGAACCTGCGAGGCGGCGAGCGCTCTGCCTACGGGGCGTTCAAGCGCGCCGTGCAGGCCGCGCTGGCGGCGCCGGAGACACCGCCTGCGGAGGCGCTGGAGGCGGCGTGGCGGGCAGAGGGGCCGCAGCCGGATCACCCCCTGCACGACCTCTACCGCGCAGCGGCGGAGAAGGCCGTCCTGGGACGCAGCCGGGAGCCGGAGGCGTTTGTGACGGAGCCCCACCCTCCCCGGCGCCGGGTAGCAGCACCCGAGGCGGACGCCGCCGAGCCGCCCGTGCTGACCGTGTCGCTGCCGGGCGGCACCATCGCCGTTCGTCCCGACGCCGCGACGCCGGACCTGAGCGTGGTGGAGCGGCAGACGTTCCGCCGCCCGCCAAAGGAGGGCGAAAAGGACGCGCCCCAGGACCCACGCCTGTCGCTGCTCCAGGCGGCCACAGGCGGCAAGGCCCGTGTGGACCTGCACTACCTCCAGAACGGTACGGTGCTGACCGCGCCGAACCGCCCCCGGGTGCGTGAGAAGCATCTGGCCGCCTATGACCGGGCGCTGCGCGGCATCCGGCTGCGAGTCTTCGATCCCACGCCCGCCGAAGCGAGCGACTGCCCGTCCTGCCCGTACTTCTTCCTCTGCCCCGAGGAGGGGCCGGAGGACGGAGGTGCGCGCTAGCGCATGGCGAGCGTTCCGCCGTCAATGTCATAGGCCGCTCCGGTGACGAACGCCGCCTCGTCCGAGCACAGGTACAGCGCCAGGTTCGCAACCTCGCGGGGCGTGCCCATCCGGCCCATCGGCTGCGCCGCGGACAGCTTCGCCAGCATCTCCGCCTCTTTGCCGGGGTAGTTCTTCGCCAGGTACGTATCCACGAGCGCGGTATGGACGCGGGCGGGGCAGATACAGTTGCAGCGGATACCGTCGCCCACATGGTCGCAGGCCAGAGCCTTCGTCATCATCAGGACTGCGCCCTTAGTCGCGGCATAGGCAAACCGATCCTGTAGAGCCGCCTTGCTGGCGATCGAAGCGATGTTGACGATGCTCCCACCCTTCCCCGTAGCGTTCATGCGGCGGACGCCCTCGCGGCAGCAGAGGAACACCCCCCGGGCGTTCACGGCGAACAGGCGCTCATAGTCGTCCAGCGCTGTGTTCAGGATGTTCCCCACGAACCCGATGCCCGCGCTGTTGACCAGAATGTCGGGCGCCCTCTCCCCCAGCGCCGCAGCAAACGCCCCCGAGACGGACTCCTCGGACGCCACGTCTACCAACACAAACTGACCGCCTATCTCCTCTGCCACGGCCCGGCCGGCGTTCTCGCTTCGGTCCGCGACCAGGACCCGCGCGCCCTGCGCGGCCAGCACCCGCGCTATCTCCGCACCAATGCCCGAAGCGGCCCCCGTCACGAACGCCGTCTTCCCGTCCAGGCGGAACGGTGCGGCGCCCTGCCCGCCCGCTCCTGCTTTGTCTTCGTTGCTCATGGGGGCGATGGTAGCACCGGGAGCGCGCGGGTGTCAAATGGGCAGCCCCCCGCTGGCCGCCGTGGGTTTTGTGCCGTGGGTTGAAACCCCGGCTTCTTAACCGTAGCCGGGGTTTTACCACCATGCCCGCAGTTCTCCCCCTCCTTCGCTTGCGAAGGAGGGGGTGGCGCGAAGCGCCGAGGGTGGGTGCCTCTGCCTGGGGGCTGCCGAGCGCTACGGGTGGGTGCAGACCTCTGAAGGTCACGCCCCACCCCGCGCCGAACCTGACAGCCGTGGAAGCTACGGAAACAAGCAAAGTCGCCTTCGTTACGGGTGGGGCGCGAGGCATCGGGTGGGCGGCGGCGGCGGCGCTCCGGGCGGAGGGCTGGCGCGTCGTGCTGGCGGACCGGGATGTGGCGGCGCTGGAGCGCGCCGCGGCGGAACTGGACGCAGAGCCGGTGCCCGTGGACGTGACGGACATCGGCGCCGTACGCGCGACCCTGGCCGGTGTGGCCCGAAAGATGGGGCGCCTGGACTGTTTGGTGAACAACGCCGGGGTCTTCAAGAACGAGCCGCTTCTGGAGGTCGAGGAGGACGGTTACGACCGCCTCATGGCCGTCAACCTCAAGGGCGCATTCTTCGTGCTGCAAGCCGCAGCGCGGGAGATGCGTGTTCGGGGGAACGGGGGCGTGATTGTCAATGTGGCGTCCGCGGCGGGGCGCTCGGCCCGACCAACGCAAGCCGTCTACGGCATGACTAAAGCCGCGCTGATCCACCTCACGAAGTCGGCGGCGGTGGCGCTTGCGCCGGACATCCGGGTGCTTGCCGTGTGCCCGGCAGCGGTGGAAACGGAGATGTGGGAACAGGTGCTGAAAGAGCGACGGGCAGTCGGCGGCGACGCCGACGTTCAGGCGCTTTTCGCGCGCATTCCGCTGGGACGCGCCTGTACCGCCGCGGAGGTCGCGGGCGTGATCGCCTTTCTCGCATCCGACCGCGCCGCCTACATGACCGGCTCCGCCCTTGACATCTCCGGCGGCATGGAGATGGTCTGATGGACGGCGAGACCTACACGGACGATAAGGGGCGGACCCGGTGGCGACGTAACGATGAGATTGCCGAGCACCTGAAGCGGCTGCACGACTATCTTGTGATCGGGGGCTATGAGCCGTCTCATGCCGCTCGCTACACGAAGCTCGCCTACGCCATCTCCCGCCATCCGGAGAGCATCGACGCCCTGCACCGGGAGAATCGTCTGCGCGAGATTCCCGGGGTCGGTGAAACGGTCGGACGCATCCTCGGCGAGCTTATCGAAACGGGCACGTCGCGCAAGATGACGGAAAGCGGGGACGGCTTCGAGCCGCCCCCGCTTTCGGTTCTGGAGTTGACGGCCCTCCCGGGCCTCGGGGCGCTGACCGCGCGCCGCCTCTACGCTGAGTACGGCATCACGAGCCTGAGCGCTCTCGCGGACGCCCTGGACGCCGGCCGACTGGACGACGTCCGGGGCCTCGGGCCGAAGCTGCGCCAGGCTGTCCGCGAGAGCGCCGGTTAGCGCTCGCCCGCTCTCCCCGGTGCCACCTGCTGAAGGCTCTCCAGGAGGCTCGGGGCCGCAGTCTCGGTGTACCCCTCCGGGATGGCGAACAGACTGTCGGGCAGGGCCTCGCCGCTGACCGCCGTCACCAGCATTTCGGTGCTGGACGTGAAGGACTGGTCGCCGCGCGGGCTGGCGATTGCCAGGTTCAGCCGTAGCGCCAACGGAATCGCCTGCGCCTTGACCATCCGGTCCGCTACCGTCTTCGCCATCTGGGCTGCGCCCGGCCCGGTCAGGATGCCGTTCGTGGTAGGATAGAGCCCGAGCCGGCCGTTGTCGGGCAGGAGGGCAAACACACCGCGCCCCACCCATGCCTCGCCCGTCACCGCCGTGGGCGGGATCTGAAATGCTCCCCCCGGAGCGTTACCGCGCGCGCGCGCGCCTCCCGGGGGAATCGCGACGACGCCCGGCTGCGCTGCCCCACCCGCACCGAATCCCAGGGCGGCGGTGTCGAAGGTGGTGTTAATCTCCCCCTTCAGGTCGATCTTCTGCGCCTGCTGCTGCGCCACTGTCGCCTGCTCCGACGTTTCGCTCATGGTCAGCGTGGTTCGGAACGACAGAGCGCTCTCGACCCGGTTCATGACTTGCTCCACCATCTGACGCCGCCGCGCCTCCTCCTCCGGGGTCGGCGCTGGGCGTGCCGGACGCGCCGGTGCACCCTCTACAGGCACCGGTGCGCCCTCTACGGCTACCGCGGCGCCCGGCGCCGTTCGCCCGAAGGCCACCGTGGGTACCGCGGCAGCGATGCTGGCCAGCAGGCCGCCGTTGGGGTTGACCTTGCCGTCAAGAACGTCCCGCAGTGCAAACACGCGGTACGTCTTGCGCGCGGGGTCCAACCGGTAGACCTTGCCCGCGTCAGCGTCATACAGGGTCACGGGACCATTCTTGACCTCGGAGCGGGCCTTGCGCCCCCGGTAGTACGTGGTCACCGTCTGTTTCGTCGTGGTCCCGCTCAGGGACGGCGGGGGTGGCGGTGGCGTTTCCCTTGCGCCACCTGCGCCCCCAGCGGGGGCGCCTGCAGCGGCGCGAGCCGCCACGCTAGTGGGGCCGGTAGTGGTGACTTCTGCCACTATCGTCAGGTCTGCGTGCGCCGCCGCGGGAACAGTCAGCAGCGCCAGTGCCAGAACAGACGCTCTCCAGCCCCGAAGTCTCTGATGGGTAGGCTTGTTGTTCAACTGTCTCCTCCTCTTTCAGGCCCGGACCGGAACGCAGAGCGCCCGAAGGCCGCGACGAGAACCGAGTTGCCTTGCCTGCTGTTATAGCACAAAATCTGAGAACCGACTCAAAGGTCGGCCGCTTCCGGTCCGTAGTTCGCCCCGGGAGTCTCCCCGCAGAGACCTTGTTCCACGGTGATCTACGGGAGGACGTAAGCTATGTCTCAGAATATCTTTCCCCAGCGCAGCGCGAGTGAAGCGAATGCCATCGTCGCGCTGACTGAGGAAGCGGTGCGGCAGCGCCTGACCGACCGGGTGCCGTTTACCGCCCTTGATGTCAGCAATGGCCTGAAGGCAAAGAACTACCCGGTGCGTCACCGGGAGGTGGCGGAGGTGGTCCGCGCGCTGTGGAGCAGCGGCCTGATTGCCCTCTTTGACTACCGGCGCGTCCTTATCGACGTGATGACGGAGAATGGGGCCGCGGCGCAGGCGTACCTGTACCTGCATGACCATGACTCCGAAGCGGACTACGACGCGCGCGCCCAGCGGGCGGCCCCGCCCCTCACCGCTGACCGCGCCCGAAGCCTGGAGGACGTCATTCCCGCGGGCGTGCCCCTCTCTCCGCTCGCCCCCGCGGCCGAACAGGGATAGGCGGGGAAAGTTCCGCGGTACCTACTTCCCGGCGAGCATCTCGCGGGCGTGTCGCAGGACCGTGTCGGTGGACGCGCCGCCGAGCATGCGTGCGATCTCCTGCACCCGCTCCTCCGGCGCCAGCGAGCCTACCGAAACCACCGTCCGGTCCTTCTCCGCCCGCTTGTCGATGCTGAAGTGCCGGTCGCCCCGCGCCGCAATCTGGGGCAGGTGCGTAATACAGAGCACCTGAGCGGTGCCCGCCAGCGCGTGCAGTTTCTCTGCCAGCACAGTGCCCGTGCGCCCCCCGATTCCGGTATCGATCTCGTCGAAGATGAGCGTGGGCACCGAGTGTGTGCGGGCCAGCACAGACTTCATGGCGAGCATGACGCGGCTGATCTCGCCTCCGGAGGCGATCTTTGCCAGCGGCTTGAGCGGGACGCCGGGGTTCGGCGAGATGAGAAACTCGACCGCGTCCGCCCCGGAGGCGCCGGGTTCGCGCGGCTCGACGGCGACAGCGAAGCGGGTCGCCCCCATCGCCAGATCCGCCAACTCCTTCATGATCGCGGCCGAAAACGGCTGCGCGGCCTTCTTCCGCGCCCGGGTCAGCTTTGCCGCCGCCTTCTCCAGCGCCGCCCGGGTCACCTCCCGCGCCGCGGTCAACTCCGCAATACGCTCCTCGGCGTTCTCCAGGACCTCCAGACGCTCCCCGATCTCGGCGCGGTAGCGCAGGACCTCTTCCAGCGTCTCGCCGTACTTGCGCTTGAGCGTCTTGAGGGTGTCCAGACGCGCCTCGATCTGCTCCAGGCGCTCGGGGTTAAACTCTACCTCGTCGCGGTACCCGCGCACGTCGCGCGCGGCATCCTCGGCCAGGTACAGGGCGTTCTGCAGCGACTCCAGGAGCGGGGCCAGTCGCTCGTCCAGTTTCGCCGCGTGCTCGATCTCTGCTACCGCGGTGCCCAGAGCATCCAGCGCGCCGGCTGCGCCCGCAGAGCGCCCCTCGCTGCCGCGCAGCGCCGCGTAGGCCCCGGACGCGGCGGCAAAAAGCTTCTCCGCGCTCGCCAGCCGCAGGCGCTCCGCGATGAGTTCCTCCTCCTCCTCCGGCTTTGGCGCGGCCTCGTCGATCTCGTCACGCTGGAACGTCAGGAGATCAAGGGTGCGGGCGCGTTCGCGGGCGTCCTGCTGGAGCGCCGCCAGTTCTCGCTCCGCCGCCTGCGCCGTCGTGTACGCCTCCGCCACCGCCGCCTTCAGGGAGAGGATGTCCGCCCCGCACCAGGCGTCTAAGATATCGGCGTGCCGCTCCACGGCGAGCAGAGACTGATGCTCATGCTGCCCGTGGATATCCACCAGAGCATCCCCGAGCGCCTTGAGCATTCCTACCGTCGCGGGCCGCCCGTTGATGCGCACGGCGCTCTTGCCCGCCGTGGTCAGTTCGCGGGAGAGCAGGAGGGTCCCTTCCTCCAACTCCACTCCGGCCGCCTCCAGCGCCTCTGCCAGGCGTGGGTCGCCCTCATCCACCGCAAACACCGCCTCCACCCGAGCCTTTGCGGCGCCGTGGCGAATGACCTCCGTGCCGGTGCGCTCTCCCAGCACCATGCCCAGCGCGTCGAGGAGGATGGACTTGCCCGCGCCGGTCTCGCCGGTGAGGATGTTCAGGCCCGGGCCGAAGGCAAGGCGGACCTTCTCGACGAGCGCAAAGTTCTCGACAGAGAGTTCGGTAAGCATGGGTTTCTGCGTGCGCGGGCGCGCCGGTGGAGCATCGGGCAGAAAGAAAAAAGCGAAGGCGGCCTGCCCAGGGAATTATACCCGCGACAGGCCGCCGGACGCAAAACGTTTGTTTGTTGCGCGAACCCTCCCCCCTACGGGTTGTTGGTGCCCTCGCGGCCGTAGGCGTCCTTGAGGCGGACGACGTCGTCCAGGTGGGGGGTGGAGACCTCCAGAACGTCCGAGTCCTCCAACGCCTCGATGGTGTGGATCTCCAGGGGGCGGTTGCGCCACTGGTGCCCCTCGGCGATCTCGGTCACGGTGAGGTTATCCTCGGAGGCGCCCTTCGTCAGGAGCATACGCCCCTTCAGGAGGTAGCTGGTCTCGTCCTTCTGGTTGTGGTACTGGAGCGAAAGCTTCTGCCCCTTGTTCACGTGGATGATCTTGCCGACGTACTGGTCGGTCCACGCATACCAGATCTCGTACCCCCAGGGCTTCTCCACCCTTACCGGAAGGTCTTCTGGCTTGATGTCCATGTAACGCTGTCTCCTCAGGCTCAGTTGTACTCCCGTCTCGCCGTTCAATCAGCGGACGGGGGGCGCGGGCTCTGGAACTCAAAGAGCCCACGCGGCCCACGGCAGCGCCGCGGAATATGGAAAAAGCTGCCGCGCCGGGGCGCAAGGGAGAGCCGCGCGGCCCCATCTTCGCGCTTCCCGGGCGGAATATACCCGAATCTCCCTGCGAAGCCACTCACCGGTCCCTAGGAAGATTCAGTTGGCGGAGCGCTCGCCATAGCGCCATCGCTCCCGGATCTTCTGGTAGAAGTCGGGGCCACCCAGGCGGATCAACTTGACCACATGCGGCGCGCGCCGCACGGTTACCGTGTCACCGGGACCGAGGGGAAGTTCGGTCTGTCCGTCGGCGCTGACCACACCGGTCGTATCGCTCCGGTGGCCTTCCAGAGAGAGTTCGACGGTCTCGGTGTCCGGGATGATGAGGGCGCGAGCATTCAGCGTGTGGGGGCAGATAGGAGTGACCAGGAACACCGGGGACGCGGGGTGGACAAGCGGTCCGCCAGCTGACAGGGAGTATCCCGTGGACCCCGTGGGCGAGGCCACAATCACACCGTCCGCGGCGTAGGTCGCAACGCTCTGGCCGCCGATCCGGGTGTGGACGTGCACCATGCGCACGGCGCCGCTCGCCACCACCATGTCGTTCATGCCGAGCAGCGTGTCGCACTCCTCCGGGTCGCGCCCCCGCCGCCGCACCTCCGCGCGCAGCATGGAGCGCTCTTCCACGGTCGAACGCCCCTCCAGAATCGCGTCCACGGCGCGGGGCAGGTACTCCGGGTCTACCTCGGTCAGAAAACCGAAGTGGCCGAAGTGGACCCCGAGGAGCGGCTTGCCGTGCGGGGCGACGTTGCGGGCGGCAGCCAGCAGCGTGCCGTCGCCACCGAAGACCACGACGATATCCGCCTCCTGAGCCAGTTGCGCCGCATCGGCCATCGGGCGGCACGCCCCGCCGTTCAACTGGCCGGCGTCGGTCTCCAGGGCGAGAACGCGCACTCCCCGCGTCCTGAGCTGCGCGACGAGCGCACGGGCGACCTCCATCGCGCCGGGCTTGGTCTGGTTGATGAGGAGGCCGACGGTTGCAGGGGACGTCATACGGGTCAGCGGTCCGTGCCGCCGCTCGTGGTGCCGCTGCCGCCGGCACCGCCTCCCACCGGCGGGGGTGGCCCGCCCGCGGCCGGGTTCTGGCGCACGGCGGAGGCATCCTCCGTCTTCCCCTTGTCGTAGCGGGCGAGGTTCTGGCGGGCGTCGGCGAGGTTCGGGTCGATCTGCAGGGCCTTGCGGTACTGCGCCACGGCCTCGGCGTACTGGCCGCGCTTCTCGTAGCAGACCCCGAGGTTATTGTAGGCCGGGGCAAACTTCGGGTCGCGGCGAATCGCCTCCCGGAAGGCAGCGAAGGCGCGGTCCACGTCCCCCTTCTTCTGGTAGGCCAGGCCGATGGCGTTGTACGGCGCGCCGAAGTTCGGGCGCAGCGAGGTCATCTGCTTGTACAGGGAGATCGCCTCGTCGTACTTGCCCTGCTCCAGGAGAACTCCCGCCACATAGTCGCGGGTGGCGTAGTCCTTCGGGTCCAGGGCGATCGCCTTGCGCCAGGCCGCCAGGGCGGCGTCGGGCTCTTTCTTGCGCGCGTGTGCGAGGCCCAGGTTCGTCCACGCCACCGGGGCGTTCGGCCGCACCTTCGTCGCCTCGGTGAAGCGGGCGATGGCGTCATCCAGGCGCTCCATGCGGAACAGGGCGAAGCCCGCGTTGACCAGCGCGTCGTAGTAGTTGGGCTTGAGCGCCAGCGCCTGGTCGTAGGCAGCGAGGGCTTCCGCGTACTTCCCCGCGGACGCCAGAACGACGCCCTGATTGTAACGAGCCGTGGGGTCTGTGCCCCCCTGCGCGGCCTGAAGTTCGGCGGCCTCGCCGAACACCGCCGCAGCGTCGTCATGGCGCCCCGCCTCGGCGTATGCGCGCCCGAGCGTCAGCATCGTTGCGATGTTCTTCGGGTCGAGTTTCCGGGCCGTCTCCAGGGCGTTCAGCGCCGTCCCCCGCCCGGCGGCGCCGCGCTTCATCTCCAGAGTGCCCAGACGCACCCAGAGCGCGGCATCCTGCGGCTTGAGCGACGCGGCCGTACGGTAAGCGTCCGCCGCCCCGGGAATATCGCCGCCCGCCTCCAGGGCAAGGCCAAGGTTGGCCCAGGCGCGGGCGTCCTTCGGCTGGAGTTGGATGGCCTTGCGATACGACACCGCCGCCGGCTTGTACTGCGCGGTGCGAGCGTAGGCGTACCCCAGGTTGAAGTGCGCCTCGGCGGAATCCGGAGACACAGCCGCCGCCTTGCGGAACATCGCGATAGCACGCTCGGTGTCGGACTTTGCCCGGTTCGACTTCAGCAGGAGGGCGTTGCCCAGGTTCGTATAGTGGTCACCGACGTTCGGCTGGAGCCGGATGGCCGTTTCCAGGGGAGCGATCGCCTCCTGGGGAAGATTCATGTTGAGGAGCAGGAAGCCGAGCCAGCCGTGGGCATCCCCGTACTCGGGATCGGCGGCGACGGCCTTCTCCATCTCGCGCCGCGCTGCCGCTGCGTCGCCCGCGTTATAGGCGGCAATGCCGCGCTTGTACGCCGCGGCGGCGTCCGCAGCGACGGGCTTCTTGCGCACCGCGGCCTGGGGCGCGTTGGCGAAGGCGGTGGGCGGCGCCGGGAGCGTCGCGACGGTCGTGGCGGTGACGAGCAATAACAGACAGGGGGTCAGGCTCGGCTTCCGCAAACGCCGGCTCGGAATTCGAGGAGAGACACGCATCGTCTACTATCTTACCACCGGAACCGCCCGCGTCGAGAATCTACGGGCGGGCCCGCCGTCCGCTACGAGTTGCGGAAGAGGTCCTGGTCGCGGCTGAGGTAACCGCGCATGCGGAGGACGGCCTGGGTGTGGAGTTGGTACACGCGCGACTCCGAGACGGTAAGGACCTTACCGATCTCCTTGAAGGTCAGCCCCTCGTAGTAGTACAGCGCGATCACCAGGCGCTCGCGCTCCGGGAGACGGTCGATGGCCTGGCCGAGTTGGCGGATGCGCTCGCGCGCTTCGACATCCGAGAGCGGTCCGGTGGCGTCGTCCGGCACCACGTCCGCCAGGTGCAGACGCTCCACGCCCTCGCCGCCCAGAATCAGGTCATCCAGGGAGAGGACGCTGCCGCGGCCAGCGTCGGCGAGCATGCGCGCGAGGTCGTTGGTGGAGATGCCCATGTGCTCCGCGACCTGCTCCTCGGAGGGGGGGACGCCGAGTTTGAGTTCCACCTCGTGGAATGCTCGCTCCAGAGCCTTGGCCCGCTCGCGCACCGAGCGCGGAACCCAGTCCTCCTCGCGCAGCGACTCCAGAATGGCGCCGCGAATCAGCGCGATGGCGTAGGTCTCAAACTTCACCTGCCGCCCGGGGTCGAACTGATCAACCGCCTTGATGAGCCCCATTGCGCCCGCGGTGTACAGGTCCTCGCGCTCCAGGTTGGGCGGCAGGTTGGACACGACGCGCCCTGCCGTGATCTTGACCAGGTACGAATAGTTATCGATGATGGTCGCACGCGCCTTCAGGTCGCGATAAGACTTGAACCGACGCCACGCATCCTCAATGCTCCGGACTGACATCATCTCTTTACGCGCTCTCCCCCTGCTCGCCGTGGGTGTAAGGCGCCGCTCCCGCGCGGCGGCATGGCGGCGCGGGAGCGTAGTACGAGGAGGAACAGCCTTGAGAGAGTGGGGGTGTGGTTTGGACCATCGGAAAAACCAGGGATCTACGTTCCAGCCGAAGCGATCGAGGAAGCCCTCGTCACATGAGAACAGGAAGGCGCGCGGGCGGTAACGCGGCTCCCATCCGTTTTTACAGTGAGGATTATAACACAGGCCGCGTAGAGTTCCTACCGGTATCGCACGCTAAATTGGGGCGCCTAGCATTTCCTTGCCGAAAGATTTGCGGGTTTCGGTCAGAAGCGTCACGCCCGAGAAGTTTATAACCGTCCCTATCGTGGGCATCTCCCGAGCAGGGAGACACGGAACAACACCCCGCGCTGGTTCTCGTGCCGGACGCGGAACAGGAGGGAATTGAAGATGAAAACAGGCATGAATGCGCGCGGAATCGCCGCTCTGGCAATCGCGGCGACCGTGGTCGGTAGCATTGCAGGACCGGCTGCGGCTCAGTCCAAGCGGCAGAAAGATAAGAACCTGATGCGCAACCTGGGCATCGGGCTTGGCGCCGCTGCGGCGCACCAGGCGGTCAAGGGCAAGACCACCAACGCCATCGTCCTGGGAGCCGGCGCTGCCTATGCCGGCAAGAAGTACGAGGACGCGCGTAAGGCCCAGGCCAAGGAGAACAGCATCCGCCGCGTCTACCGCTACTCCAACGGCAAGAAGATCGGCTACTACAAGGTCCGGAACGGCAAGCGCATCGGCTACGTCCGCTTCGCTAAGCCGTACTAAACTAACCGGGACTGACTCCCACGTCGGGGATGTCCGCGAACGGGGCCATCGGAAGTTATTTCCGATGGCCCTCGCTTTGCGTCACAAAAGTTCACACACATTCGTTTTCTCCACAGAAGCCCCCGAGGGGGAAAGAGGGGAAACGAAAACCGTGAACAAGAACCACACCATTCGCAAGATATCGGCGTTCGGCGTAGCTGCCACGATGCTGGGCGGTGCCCTGTTCGGCCCCCTGGCTGGGGCGGCTCAGGCGCAGTCTGCGCGCCAGAAGGACAAGAACCTGATGCGGAACCTGGGCATTGGCCTGGGCGCCGCCGCGGTGTGGCAGGCCACCAAGGGCAAGACCACCAACGCCCTGATCCTGGGCGCGGGCGCTGCTTACGCCGGCAAGAAGTATGAGGATGCCCGCAAGGCCCAGGCCAAGGAGAATAGCACCCGGCGTGTTTATCGCTACTCCAACGGCAAGCAGATTGGCTACTACACCTACCGCGGCAACAAGCGCATCAGCTACACACGGCTCCGCTAACGGACCGCGGGCCCTCCTTCGCTTCCGAGCGGCCCCGGCGGCATCTGCCGCCGGGGCCGCTCTTCCTGCAACTTCCCCGCCGCAGCCTGGTATCTACGGTGGGGAATTTCTATGCCCCCTGACGGGGAAGAAGGAGACCAGAGCAGGATGCCCGGTGAAACCATAACTACCGCGGGAGCACGGATTGTGCTGGCGACCTGGGGGTCGTTCGGCGACCTGCACCCCTACCTTGCCGTTGCGCTCGGCTTGAAGGCGCGTGGGCACCGGCTCGTCCTCGCTTCCGCGGCGGTCTACCGGGAGAAGATCGAGCAGGCCGGCCTGGAGTTCGCCCCCATCCGCCCGGCGCTCCCGGACCCGCGGAACACGGCGGTCTTTCGGGATGTGGCACAGCGCATCATGGAAAGCCGGGACGGCCCGCGCAACCTCATCCGCGACCTTCTCATCCCGTCGCTGCGCGATATGTATGAGGACCTATGGCAAGCGACCGAGGGGGCGGACCTGCTGCTCTCCCACTCCATCCTGTACGCCGCCCCTCTGGTGGCAGAGAAGCGCGGCCTCCGGTGGCTCTCGGTCGCCCTGCAGCCGATCATCTTCCTGTCCGCCTACGACCCGCCGGTCCCTCCGGATGCTCCAGCCATAGCATGGCTGCGTCACTACCTTCCCCGCCCCCTGCTCCAGACGCTGATTGCCGCGGGCAAGAAGCGCCTGCGCCCCTGGGTAGCGGAAGTAGACGCCTTCCGCGAGGAACTCGGACTGCTTCCCGGCGGCCACCCTATCTTTGACGGTCAGTGGTCGCCGTACGGCACACTGGCGCTGTTCTCCCGGTCGCTCGGCCTCCCGCAGCCGGACTGGCCTGTGAACACGGTGCAGACGGGTTTTCCCTTCTATGACCAGCTTCAGGCGGGGCAGGCGGGTCTCGCGGACGACCTGTGCGCCTTTCTGAAGGCGGGTGAGCCGCCCATCGTGTTTACCCTCGGGACATCCGCCGTGATGACACCGGGGCGCTTCTACGAGGCGAGCGCCGAGGCCGCGGCGCGCATCGGACGCCGCGCCGTGCTTCTGGTCGGACCGAACCCGCAGAACGTGCCGGCATCGCTCCCGCCGGGCGTGGCAGCGTTCGACTACGCTCCCTACTCCGCCCTCTTCCCGCACGCAGCGGCCATCGTCCACCAGGGCGGGGTCGGGACCACAGGGCAGTCGCTGCGGGCGGGGCGCCCGCAGTTGGTGGTGCCGTTTGCGCACGACCAGCCGGATAACGCCGACCGCGTGAAGCGCCTCGGGGTCGCCCGCTCTGTTCCGCGCGACCGCTACGATACCAACACCGCGGCTCGTGAACTCCAGGCGCTCCTCGAAGACCCGGGGCACGCCGCCCGCGCCGCGGAGGTAGGCCGCGCCGTCCGTGAGGAAGACGGCGTCGCAAACGCATGCGCCGCGATTGAGGCGGCGCTGGGATGAGCCCTCGCCTCCGGAGCCCTCACCCCCG
>CALEKU010000095.1 GCA_937902745.1 uncultured Armatimonadota bacterium | reverse complement strand
CTCCGGCCGGAGGCGTGCCGCCCGGCGCGGGCGGGCGCGGGGCCGGGGGACGCGCGAACTCCTCCAGATCGGCGGGCGTCTGGTTGAGGCGGTACTTCAGCACGAACGCCGCCACGCCCCGCTCCGCGAGTGCGCGGGCGACGTTCCAGCCCTCGTTCTCCATCGACAGCGTGCGGAAGCCGCCGCCGGGCGCGACGATGACCGCGGCGCCGGTCGCCTTGGCCGGGTCCGGCAGGAACGGGGTCAGGGTGGCGACGGTGACGTTGCGCGCGAACTTGCTCCCGTACTGGCTGTGCCAGGATTCGGGCGTGGTCGCGCCCGGCAGCGGACCGGTGCCCAGTTCGATGGCGTCGGGCTGCGCGGGGATCGGGATCGCGGTCATCCGGTCGTTCGGGACCGTGGCTGCCGGAGGCTGTTGTGGAGCGGTGTGTGCCATAAGAGGATGTCCGAGCAGTAAGAGCGTTAAGAGTGCGCCGGAGGCGAGGGGCTTCCTCAGACCACGGATACGTTGAGCGGCTGTCATTGCTGCCCTCCTTGTTTTCCGGTCTCCCATGCCAGGGTTTACTGAGTGTACGCTCAGTAAATAACAAAAGTCAAGCCGCCGCTCCAAAAAGGCGCGCGGAAGATCGGGAAAGCGGCCCCGGCAGAGTGGTGAACTCTGCCGGGGCCGTGGCGCAATCCGTGGATAGGCGGGCTAAAGTCCGTCAGGGCTTCCGGGGTCCTTTCGGGACATCCGGAGCGGGCCGGGCGGCGCGCCCCCTGGTTTCCAGAATCTCAACCTTGCGCTCACCGGTGGCGGGGTCCGTGCTCACGCGCACGGTAGCGGCGATGATCGGGGTATTACCCGTCACTTGCGGAAGCGGGATATCGAACACCCGCGTCTGCGGCCCCGCCGTGATCGTGATGCGCGCCGTTTCGGGAGCGCTCCCGCTGTAGTAGGCCGCGCCGATTTTGTAATCGCCGTCCGCCAGGTTCTGGATGAAGTAGTGTTCCGGACCAAACTGCTGGGTGTCATCCACATCCAGGTAACCGTTCGTGCCCTGCCTGTGCCCGTAGTACACCTGTGTACCGTCCGGCTCGATCACGTGCAGATCGACATCGGGCTGTCCCCCCCACGTCAGCTTGACGGTAAACTCGGCGTCCGGGATGATGCGCAGTACGGCGGACGGTGCGCCGAAGTACGCGGACGACACGGCCTGAACCAGCGGAATCCGGCGTGGTCCCCGATTCGGCCCCCGGTTCTTTGCGCACGCATCGGAGTCTTCCGCACCATTGCTGCAGCCGGATACGCCGTTGGATTGCAGGATGGAGACCCCGGCCGGGGCGAAGCCATCCACAACCACGATCCCGATGTGCCCGCCCCAGCAGATGATGTCGCCGGTCTCATACCCCTCTGTCGTGAGGTTGACGCGCTTCATCTGAAGACGCCACTCCGCGGGAAACGCCGCGTTCCAGGTTGCAACCTGCCCCTGCAGAGCGGCCGTGCCGACGGGCAGGTTGATTCCCGCCGCCTGCGCCGCCAGGTGGACCAGTCCGGAGCAATCCAGCCCGTGGACCTGATCCGTGCAGCAGGATGTGGAAGGGCGCTGGCGAACGGTCGGGTCCTTGCTGCCCAGGGAGTAGGCAAGCCCGTTCTGCGCCGGCTTGTTCGGGCCTTCGTCCGCGTACTGCCACAGGGAGCGATCGGTAAACTGCTGCGCCCGTGCCACCATCTGGGAGATGGCGAGGGATTTATAATCCTGCGGCGTGCGTGGCGCGGCCTGGCGCCCGCGTCCCGAAGCCCCGAACTCGTCCAGGACCTGCTGGACCGTCCGCCCGTCGACCAGGACGATCTTATCCTGCGGGAGCACGGGAAGCTGCTCCATAGCGTCCACGGCCTGCGCCTGCTGCAGGGTCAGACCTTCTCCGTCGACAACCAGGTCGCCGCCGCCATTGGGCGGCGGCGGTGGCGGTGGCGGTGGCGGTGGCGGTGGCGGCGGGGGTGGGGGTGGCGGCGACGGCAGCGGGTTGGAACCTCCCCCGCCACAGCCCGCGAGCGACCCGATCAGCATCCCCCCGACGGGTAGAACCATCAGAGAGAGCACCGCAACAATCAACGCTGTCTTCTTCCTCATCGAAGCCTCCCCTTTCTGGTCGAAGTCTCCCGGCGCTCTCCTGTGGTCCCTCAACGCGGAGGCAGGAGTCCTGTCGGGAGTTCCGTGCGGGCCGAACGATTCGGCCTTCCGGGAGCAATATAGAGCGTCTCTGTGGAGAGGGCGGTGTCGCGCGTCACGGGAGAACGTGATCTGAGTCAAATCTGAGTCAAAACACGTTTCGTTGCATTTGCGCGCAATCGAGGCTGCCAGCCGCCCCCATAGGGACGCCCGCAGCGCGGGGGCAGAGCCGCGACAAGCGCCCGGAAAACGGCGCTGAAGATAGCTTATGAGAATGATAGTTCTCAAAAGGAATGCAGGAATCGGGGTGGGGAAGGGGAGAACCTGACCCCATGAGCCACACCCGACTCCGACCTCGCCGGGCAGCTCCTGCGCGACGTCGGCAAGCCCATCGGCATCGCGACGCACCTGACCCGGCAGATCGAGGAGGCCCTGCCCGCCGGGTTCGAGCACAGCCAGCCCACCGTCGAAGAGGTCGAAGAGAGTGAGGCCGCGCTGTCACAGGGGGAAACGCCGTGAGCCACGAACTCGCTCTATATAATAAGGAAGGGAAACTGCCCGAAGCGGCTCCGGAGGCGCGGCCGCTGGCCGAAAATCCGGCGGCGGTGTACCTCGCCTCGCTCGGGCCGGGGTCGCGCCGCACGATGCGCCAGGCGCTCGACACGATGGCCGAACTCCTCTCCGGCGGGCGCATCACCGATGCCTTGCTGCTGGACTGGAGCCGCCTGCGCTACCCACACGCGGCGGCGCTGCGCGCGGCGCTGACCGAGCGCTACGCTCCCGCCACGGTCAATAAGATGCTCTCGGCGCTGCGCGGGACGCTCAAGGCCGCCTGGCGCCTGGGCCAGATCAGCGCTGAGGAGCGGGAGCGCGCCTCGGATGTCTCCCCTGCCCGCGGTGAGCGCCTGCCCCGGGGCCGCTCGCTCGCCCCGGGCGAGATTCGCGCTCTGGTGGAGGACTGTCTGACCGACGCGGCCGCGCCGGCGTCGGCGGCGAAGGCCGCGCCGGCCCCCCGCCCTGCCCTGGCGGCGCGGGATGCGGCGCTGCTGGCCCTGCTCTACGGCTGCGGGCTGCGCCGCGCGGAGATCGCCGCGCTGGACCTTTCGGACCTGCGGGAGGGCAGCGAGGGCGGGCTGTCGCTGGTGGTGCGCGGCAAGCGCAATAAGGAGCGTCTGGTGCCGGTGGGCGCGGGCGGGGCGGAGGCGGCGCTGCGCGACTGGCTGGCGGCGCGGGGGGGCGAGGACGGCCCCCTCTTCGTCCCCTTCCGCAAGGGCGACCGGCCGCAGAGGGGGCAGCGGATGACGACGCAGGCGGTGTACCATGTTTGCCGGGAGCGTCAGGCGCGGGCGGGCGTGGCGCCGTTCTCGCCGCACGACTTCCGGCGGACGTTCGTGGGCGACCTGCTGGACCGGGGGGCGGACATCGTGACGGTGCAGAAGCTGGCGGGCCACGCCAGCGTCACCACTACCGCCCGCTACGACCGGCGCGGCGAGCGCGCCAAGCGCACCGCCGCCGACCTGCTGCACGTCCCCTACCCCGCCCGGCCGCAGTAGCGCCCTACCCCGCCGCCCGGTCGCAAAAGGCAGAGTGCTACAATCGTAGCACTCTGCCTTTTGCGA
>CALEKU010000094.1 GCA_937902745.1 uncultured Armatimonadota bacterium | reverse complement strand
GCGGAAGGGCGAGCGTAGGGATTCCATGCGTATTGCCCTGGTGGCGAACAACGTCCACTTCCGAGGGGGGATGGAGCGGTACTGCGCGGAGATCGTGCGCGGCCTCGCATCCCGTCATGAGTTCCACCTGTTCTCCACGGAGGTGGACGATGTGCCGATGGACCGGATCACCGTGCATCCCATCCCGGCGATCCGCAAGCCGATCCTGCTGTACTTCCTCCAGTTCTACCGGCGGGCCAGTCGGATGGTGCGGCCGGAGGACTTCGATGTCGTTCACTCCATCGGAGGTATCACCGCGCGTCAGACGATGGTGACCGCGCAGTATTGTCAGTATGCCTGGGGAGATGTCCTGAAGCGAGAGCCTGCCGCGGGAGAGGGACTGACACCGTACCACCACTTCATGTGGCGCCTTTGGGGGCACTACGAGAAGCGGGCGATGCGGCACCCGGAGACGCGCCTGATCAGCGCAAACTCGGAGCGGACTTCCTGCGATCTGCAGACGTTTTACGGGTGTCCGCCGGAGAGGATCCGGGTCATTTACAACGGTGTCGACCCGGAGCGCTTCTCGCCGGAGAAGCGTCGCGGCCGAGAAGCCGTGCGAGCGAAGTTTGGGATTGACGAAAAGGCGCTGTTGATTCTCTTCGTGGGGGAGTACCAGCGCAAGGGGCTGGCGTATCTTGTACGGGCTCTGGGGCATCTCCCTACGACACTGCCGTATCGCCTTCTGGCGGTCGGGCGGGGAGACATCCCGCGCTACCAGAAGATCGCGGAGGAGGCGGGCGTGGCGGATCGTGTGGTATTCAGCCCGCCGCAGCGGCAGATTGAGGATGTGTTCGGGGCGGCGGACCTGTTTGTCTTCCCCACCTTCTACGAACCGTTTGGTAACGTCATCACGGAGGCGATGGCTTCCGGACTGCCGGTGGTGACCACACGCCGTGCAGGCGCGGCAGAGGTCATCACGCCCGGCGAGAGCGGTGTGCTGATCGAACAACCCTCCGACGTGCGGGTGCTGGCGGAAGCGATTCAACCGCTTCTGGAGGATACCGCGCTGCGCGAGCAGATCGGGACCGCGGCGCGCGCGACCGCCGCTCAGTACACCTGGTCCCGCGTGGCCCGGGAAACGGAAGAGTTGTATCTGTCTTTATGTTGAGTATGGGGATAATCGAGAGCGAGTCATCGCCCGCTATGGCGTCGCCTGAGCAGGACAAAACGCTCCCTCGCGCATGGGAATGGGGGCTGTTAGGCCTGGGATTGGTAGTCGGTGCCCTGTTTCTTCTGGTGGCTCCCGAGGCGAAGCCAATCTGGACGGACGAGAGCATCAGCATCGCCTGGGGGCAAAGACCGCTGGCAGATATCCTGCTGGGGCGGGCGACCTCACCAGATGCGTTGCCGCTGCACCCGCTCCTGATGCATGTGACGACCGTCCTCTTCGGGGATAACTTGGCGGCATACCGCCTCGCCTCTGCGCTTCCCGCGGCGTTTGGGCTCTGGTTTGTGTACCGTCTTGGGGCGCGTTACTCACGCGGGGCCGGCCTGCTCGCGCTCTGGCTAGCAGCACTCTCGCCCGGGCTGATCTTGTTTGATCGTATGTCGCGCTACCACGGCTTGACGGCGCTACTCGTTACGGTCAGCGTTTGGGCAGCGTTGCGGGTACTGGACACCGGAAGGCGGCGGGACGCCCTGTTGTATGGTGTCACCACCTTCCTGATGCTGATGTCCTACGTCCTCAGCGTCTTTGTGGTGGCTGCTCAGTTCATAACGCTCTTGTTGCATTGGAAGCGGGACCCGCGACGAGCGCTTCGGCTCTTTGCGGGTATGGTGCTGGGCTGTCTCGCCTTCGCGCCGTTCCTCCTACGCAATCTCCTGGCTGCTACCACGGGCGGTATGACGGAGACATTTGTCGAAGACCCAACCGTCGGTCTCGGTCTGCGCGGCTTCCTGGTACGTTTCGCACTTCCGGCATACGTTTTCTGTGTTGGTGAGACTATCTACCCGTGGAACTGGGCTGTCTCTGTGCCGGGAGTCGGGGCTTCTGTGGTGGCCTTCTGCGCCGGGGTTTGGGCGCTGCGGAAGAAGCCTGACCTGATGATCCCTCTGGCCGCGCTGTGCGTCGTCCTACTGGCTGCCCTGGCAACGAGCGGAAAGTTTGGGGCGTCACAGACGGTAGGCAGCATGGCCAAGCGTGTCTCCTTCGCACTGCCGCTTTTCTGCGTCACTCTGGGAATAGGGGTGTTTTCCTTCCGTCGGGTGCCAATACAGGCTATCCTGGCAGGGATACTGCTTCTGGTCTCTGCTATCTCGGTGCGCAACTACTGGGCGGGTGAGCAGTTTCTGAACCCGAACTACACCGCCCCGTGGAGACTGGCCATTGAGAAGATGCGGCACAGACAACTCGACAAAGACACTCTGATCGTAAGTCGGGGAGAACTGGCGCTCCAATACTACCTGCAGCGCTCTCTTCCTGATGCCCGCTATGCCGATATACGGGGAGAGGCGAAACTGAAAAAGGTACTCGCCCGCGAGCCGGCGCGCTACGTATGGATCGTAGGAAGGGATCGGGGAGACCGTATCGCCGTAGGTGGCTTTGAAGAGGCGCGAGACTATCTCGCGGCAAACTACGCCCGTGTAGCGACTGAGGGAGTTCTGCCGCGTACCGCGACTGAGGCGCGCTGGCTGGAGCGGGTGTTCAAGCGCCCTGCTGCTCCACACTACATCGAGATGGAACTCTATGATACCGCCACACCGGCCAGAAAGGAGGCGCCATGACCAGGTCAAATGGTCCCACCCTGTCGGTGGTCATACCGCTGTACAACGAGCAGGAGATTGTGCCTGAGTTAATCGGGCGCACTGCCTCCGCCTGTCGCGGAATTGGCGAATCATTCGAGATTGTAGTGGTCAACGACGGGTCCCGGGACCATACTTTGGAAGCTCTGGTGCGCCAGAGCCAGGAGGTGCCGGAACTGCGCGTGGTTGATCTGCTCCGCAACTTCGGACACATGCCTGCGCTCTCAGCCGGAATCGCCGTGGCGCGCGGGCAGGCCGTCGTAGTAATGGATGGTGACCTTCAGGATCCCCCCGAGCTCATTCCGCAGTTTGTGCGGGAGTGGCGCAACGGGGCTGATGTGGTATACGGGCTGCGCACTGCCCGCCGTGAGGCGTGGCTTAAGCGGACGCTCATCGGGGGGTTCTACTGGCTGCTCGATCACACCACAGAGACGAAGATCCCCAAGCAGGTAGGGACTTTTGGCCTGATGGACCGCAAGATCGTAGATATCCTGAACCAGATGCCGGAGCGCAGCCGCTACTTTGCGGGCCTGCGTGCCTGGGCGGGTGGCAAGCAGACCTTTGTTCCGTACGAGCGGCCCGATCGGGAAGGGGGCGGCAGCCGTGTGGGCGCACAGGGGTTATTTCGCCTTGCTCGCACTGCGTTAATCTCGTTTTCCAAGGTGCCGCTGCGCTATGCCAGTGCGCTGGCGCTGGTCAGCGGCCTTACCCTGTTCATGGTCGGGGCCTGGGCAGTGTTCGAAAAGCTGTTCACAGACAACGCCATTCCAGGGTGGGCGACGTATACCACGCTCATTGGGTTTATGGGCTTCGTTCAATCGCTGGTGCTGTCGGCGCTCTCAGAATACGTGGCCGTCATATTCGATGAGGTGAAGCAACGCCCCCTGTTCGTCATCCGGACAGAGTACCATCAGGGACTTCAGGTGCAGGCTTTAGATCCCTCTGCGCGAAATGAGACGCGGAGGGATTTCACGCCCGCTTCTTCGGACGAGGTCGCTGTCGGCGCGTCCTGAACTCTGCCGCCCGATGGACTCATCGCGCAAAGCCCTCGTTTCGCTGGTCCTGCCTATCTACAACGAGGAGGCGGTGATTCCGGCTCTGCTGGCGCGTCTGGACGCGACGGTGCCGCAGCTCACGGCCGAGTTCGGCCCCGTCGAAGTGATCTGCGTGAACGATGGCTCACGCGACCGGTCTGCGGAGTTGCTGGAAGCGGCCGCGTCCGACCGGCCGCACCTGCGCGTCCTGAGCCTGTCGCGGAACTTCGGGCACCAGATCGCGGCGACCGCGGGACTTCAGCATACGCAGGGCGATGCGGTGATCCTGATGGACGCGGACCTGCAGGACCCGCCGGAGCTTCTGGGGCAGATGCTGCGGCTCTGGCGGGATGAGAAGTGGGATGTGGTCTATGCCGTGCGCACGACGCGCGAGGGCGAGTCGTGGTTCAAGAAGTGGACGGCGTACGCGTTTTACCGCTTCCTGCAGCGGTTGACGAGCGTCCATATTCCGGCGGACACGGGCGACTTCCGTCTGATGGACCGCAAAGTAGTTGATGCGATGAACGTAATGGGTGAACAACATCGGTTTCTGCGGGGGATGGTGGCCTGGGTAGGCTTCCGGCAGGTGGGGCTACCCTATGCGCGCCCGGCGCGGGCCGCGGGCACCACGCACTATCCCCTGCGCAAGATGTTGCGCCTCGCGGGCGACGCCGTGTGTTCGTTCTCTTACGCGCCGCTGAAGCTGGCAACCAACCTGGGATGGGGAATCGCTGTCCTTTCCATACTCTACGGGCTGATTACGGTAGCACGGTACGTGCTATCCGCCGGCACCTTCGAACCGGGGTGGGCCAGCATTATCGTGGTCCTGTCCCTGCTCTCCGGGGTGCAGTTGATAACCCTCGGACTGCTGGGGGAGTACATCGGGCGTATCTACGATGAGGTGAAGGGGCGGCCTCTGTACCTCGTTGCCCGGCGGGTAGGGTTCGAAGAGAACGCGGATGCGAGCACCCGCGCGCGGGAGCAGAGCGCGTGACGACGGTTTCCGTATCGGCAAGCCATACCTCCGTGGGCAGAGATATGCGCCCGCTCCGAGTTCTGTTCCTGAACGACGCTGTATTCGAGGATGTGGCGGGCGGTGGGCGGCTTGTGGCTAGGGAACTGGCGCGGGTACTGGCGGCGCGCGGTCACGAGGTCACGTTTCTCGTGCCCCGGCATCGGGAGGGTACGCCGGACGATGAGTCCGCGGGGGAGCGCCTGAGGGTGGTGCGCTATTCCGGCGCGGGCGGACGGGCGTCTGCCTTCCTGCGCGCGGGAGAGGCAGCGTGTGCGCGCCTACTGGCATCAAACCGCGTCCCGTTTGACATCGTACACACCCACTTCGCCTACGCTGCCGCCGGCCCTTTGCGCGCCATCGCGCAGCGGCAGGGGAGACTGCCGCATGTCCGCACCTTCTACGGGCCGTGGGACGCCGAGGGATTTGTGGAGGACGCCGACCGGGCGCGCCGGGCATCGCCGGGGCTGAAGCGCCCGCTGCTGAGCGCAGTGGCGCACTTGAAGCGGGCGGCGCGGCGCCGCGTGGAGCGCACGAATGTTGCTGCTAGCGACAGGGTGCTGGTACTGAGTGAGCATTCGCGCCGTGAAGCCCTGGAGTACGGCAGCCCCGAAGGCGCTATTCGGTTTGCGCCGGGCGGCGCCGATCTGGCGCGATTCCACCCCGGAGCCGGCCAGGACGCGGCGCGGCGTACGCTGGGTCTGCCGGGAGAGCGCCCGATCCTCTTTACGGTGCGGCGTCTGGTCCCGCGGATGGGGTTGGAGAACCTGGTCGCGGCGATGACGGAGGTAGTAAAAGAGTTCCCGGAGGTGCTGCTGCTGATCGGAGGTAAGGGGCCGCAGAAGGAGGCTCTGGAGAGCGCCGTTCGGGAGCGGGGGCTGACAGAGCAGGTGCGCCTTCTCGGCTTCATCGCCGACGAACACCTGCCGGACTACTACCGTGCGGCCGACCTGTTCGTGCTGCCGACGGTGGCGCTGGAGGGGTTCGGGCTGATAACGGTGGAGGCGATGGCGAGCGGGACGCCCGTAGTGGGGACGCCCGTGGGGGCGACCCCTGAGATTCTGGCGGGATTGGAGCCACGCCTGGTGGCGCGGAGCGCTGACCCGGAGGCGCTGGCGGAGGCGATTAGAGGGTATCTGACCGCCCGGCGGGAGGGGGCGGCCTGGGCGGCGGAACTGACCCCAGAGCATCTGCGGGCGTATGTGACCGAACGCTACACCTGGGAGCGGCACGCGGACGCGGCGGAGGCGGCCTACCGTGAGGCCATAGCGCTGCGGCGGGGAGAGGCTGGATGAGCCGTACCTCTGCGCCGCGAACCATCCTGTATCTGGACCATACCGCCAAGTGGAGCGGCGGCGAGATCGCGCTGCTGCGCCTGCTGGCGGAACTGGACCGCTCGCGCTACACGCCGGTAGTGGTACTTGCCGAAGACGGTCCTCTCGTCGGGCGACTGGAGGCGCGCGGCATCGAGGCGGTGGTATTGCCGCTTTCCGAGGGCGTGCGCGAGGTGCGCAAGGACAGTCTCGGGGCCGCGGGTCTGGCAAAGAAAGCGGTCGGGGCGGCTGGAGCATTGCTCGGCTATGCCCGCCGGGTGGCGCGTCTGGCGCGGGAGCGAAACGCGGCAGCACTGCACTGTAATTCGCTGAAGGCGGACCTCTACGGCGCACTCGCCGGGAAGATGGCGCGCGTTCCGGTGGTCTGGCATGTACGCGACCACATCTCACCGACATATCTGCCCGGGGCGGCGGTAAAGAGTTTTCGAGCAATGGCAGGAATTCTGCCGACAATGGTGGTGGTGAACTCGCGGAGTACGCAGGAGTGCCTGTTTCCGGGAGGTGTCTCGGAGCGGCGCTGCCGGGTAATCCACGATGGCCTGATGGCCGAGGAGCTTACCACCCCCGCGCCGGAACCATTTACCGCGTGGCCGGAAGAGAGGCCGTTGCGAATCGGGCTGGTGGGGCGCATTACCCGCTGGAAGGGGCAGCACGTCTTCCTGGAGGCGGCGTCGAAACTGGTGGCCGCGGGAGAAGATGGCGGCGCGAGGTTTGTCCTCGTGGGAAGTGCGCTGTTTGGTGAGGAGGAGTACGAGGCGCAAATCCGGAGGCAGGCAGCGGCGCTCGGGGAGCGTGTGGAGTGGATGGGGTTCCGGGAGGACATCCCCGCTGTGCTCCGCGAACTCGACATCTTCGTACATGCCAGTGTGACGCCGGAGCCGTTCGGGCAGGTGGTGATTGAGGCGATGGCCGAGGGGACCCCGGTCGTAGCCTCGGATGGCGGCGGAGTGCAGGAGATTGTTACCGACGGGGAGAACGGATTGCTGACGCCTATGGGCGACGCGAATGCCCTGGCAGGGGCACTCGCGGGACTGATCCGCGACCCCGCGCGGGCGAGCCGACTGGCGCGTGCCGGGCACGCCCACGTAAGACAGAATTTCACCGCGGCGCGCGCCGCGCGCGCGGCAGAGTGGGTATACTGGGGAATCAGCCACGGAGGAGAGGACGACGCCCGCGTCGCGTCCCCGGCCGGCGTGACCCCGGAGGAACCGTAGGAAAGACGTCCTTAAAGACATGCGAATCGCGATTGTTCACGATTATCTGGCGCAAGGAGGGGGAGCCGAGCGTGTCGTCGAGGCGATGCATGCAGTATGGCCTGAGGCACCTATCTTTACCTCGGTTTATGATCCCGAGGCTACGTTCTCTTCGTTCCAGACGATGGACATTCGTACGTCGTTCCTTCAGCGCTTCCCATTTGCGCGTAACTCCCGGTTCCATAAGGTAGCGTTGCCGCTGTACCCTCTGGCTTTCGAGCACTTCGACTTTTCCGAGTACGATGTGGTCCTGTCTTCTTCCAGTGGTTTTGCCAAGGGGGTCATCACGGGGCCGGAGACCTGCCACATCTCCTACTGTCACACTCCCGCGCGCTTTGCATGGCGCTACCACGAGTACGTGACGCGCGGCGGCTATGGCAAGCAGGTGCGGAAGACGCTCCCGTTCATTGTCCACTTCCTGCGCGCGTGGGATTACGCCTGCGCGCAGAACCGTGTGGATTACTTCCTGGCGAACTCCCGCAACATTGCCCGGCGCATCCGTAAGCACTATGGGCGCGGTTCGGATATCCTGTACCCGCCCGTGGATGTTCACCGGTTCCTGGTTGCGGAGAAGCCCTCCGCGGACTTCCTGCTGGTGGTTTCGCGTCTGCTCTCTTATAAGCGGGTGGACCTCGCAGTGGCGGCGTGTACCCGCCTGAACCTGCCCCTCAAGGTCGTAGGGACCGGTCCGGACCTGGCACGCCTGAAGTCGATGGCCGGTCCGAGCGTCGAATTCCTGGGGCGGCTTCCGGACAGTGAGGTGACGCGCCTGATGTCCAACTGCCGTGCCTTCCTCTTTCCGGGGGAAGAGGACTTCGGAATCGCGCCTGTAGAAGCGATGGCGAGCGGGCGTCCTGTGATCGCCCTGCGAGCGGGCGGGGCGCTGGAGACGGTAATCGAAGGGGAGACAGGGCTGTTCTTCGATGAACCGGAGGTGGACTCGCTGGTGGAGACGCTGCGCCGCCTGGAAGATCTGCCCGACGTGCCGGAGCGGATGCGGGCGCATGCGCTTACCTTCGACGTTTCGGTGTTCCAGGCGCGGCTGCGCCGCTACGTTGAGATGATGTGGCAGGAACACCGCGAACGCTATAACAACATCGGCTGCGAGGATGAATTGATCCGCCAGGAGGCGTCCCTGTCGCCGCCATCGCGGATGCGCGAGTCGGAAGACCGGGAAGCTGCCCTGCTGGCAGCCCGGAGCGCGGCGGACGAACTGCGCCTGGAGCACCACCCGCTCGGCAAGAAGTGAGTCGAACACCCTCTGCAAGGAGTTGATGCGCCGCATGTCCTTGCCGCGCTCGTCGCGCCGCCGTACCTCCGCCCCTGGGGCCGCCGACACCCGTTCCGAGCCGTCCGGCGGTTTGTCCGCCGAGGATGTGCCCTGGGTCGGGCTTGTCGGGGGGCTCCTGCTGCTGCTGCTCGCCGAAGCGCCCGTCGTTCCCACCCGGCTTCAGGCGCCCCTGGCCGTCTGCGGAACCATTCTGCTGCTCCTGGTTATCGCCTTCGGGCGCGGGCTCGTAGAAAGCGCCCGGACGGCGCTGACGCGCGGCCCCGCGCTTCCGTTCCTGCTGATGGCGCTCTGGGGCGGCGCCTCGCTGTTCCTCGCGCCGTTCCGCGGGCACGCGGCGGCGGACCTGCTTCGCGTGGTAGCGGGCGGCGCGGCGTTCCTGATCGCGGGGTATATGCTGCCGCTCACGCGCCAACTCTCGCGAGTGCTGACCGCCCTGATTCTGATCGGAATCGGTATTGCGCTTTACGACCTGTGGGAAATTGGCCAGGTGGAGCGCGGCATCCGGAGGGTTATCAGCGACAGTGTCTTCGGAACGCACGAGAATGTCGGCTCACTCCTGGCCCTGCTGCTGCCGTTCACCCTGGCGTTCGCGGTAAGCCCCGAAACTGACGAGAAGCCCCGGCTGGCGGCACAGGGGGCGTCGCTCATCCTGGGGTTCGCCCTGCTGGTAGCCCGCACCCGCTCTGCGTGGATCGGGACCGTAGTAGCCGTGGTGGTTCTCTGTATTCTGTTCGCGCGATACGCTGCCGCCCGGGAAGGCGCCGCGAAGCCGCGGGTCAAGGCGAACCCCCTCATGCGCCTGTTGAACTCGCCCGTGTTCCTGATACTGGCAGGGTTTGCTCTCCTGATTGCCGTGGGCGGCGTCGCGCCTTTCGTGATCGGGCGCGCCTCCACCCTGGGGAACATGCTGGAGGATGGCTCCTTCACCGACCGCGTGCTGAAGTGGGAGGGCGCGGCGCGGATGGCGCGCGAAAAGCCGCTCACGGGCTGGGGACTGGGCACGTATCTGGTGATGCAGGGGCGGTGGACCCACCAGGGCGATGACGTCTCCGAGGTGCTGACGCTGGGCACGGGACACCAGAACATCGCCCATAACTACTACGTCCAGTGGGCGGCGGACACGGGCGCGGTCGGGTTGGCGCTGCACCTGGCGGTTCTGGCGACCTTCCTGGTGGTGGCCGTACGTGGTCTCCGGCAGCGCGGTTCTGGTGGAAGCGGGAGCGGCCGGGGAGCGTTCCGACGGACCCTGCTCATCGGCTCCATTGGTTCCGTGACCGCGGTCGTGGTGGATGCCCTGGCGTCGCCCGCCTACAACTTCCACGGTATCTGGGCGGTCTTCTGCACCGCCATGGGCCTCGGAATCGCTGCGCTCCGCGTGGAGCGGCGCCGCGGCGTGGCCGACGGACCCGCCCTGGCCGAGCCGACTCCCGTGGTCGCCTGGGCGCTCACCGGCGTCACGGCCCTGCTGGCGGTGGGGCTGGTTCTGGGATGGGGCGAGCGGCAGCAGCGTCTGGGAGAGACCCTGCCCCGCGGCGAACTCGTGGTCACGGCCACGCCGGACACGTGGCAGGTGCGCCCGGGAACCACGGTCATCTGGCGCGCGAAGTTCAAGGACGAGCAGGGGCAACCGGTGGATACGTGGCCGGGGACGCTCTGGGAGGTGACCGCGGAGCCGGATGTCCTGCGCAACGCCCCGGCGGCGATCATGCGCCTCGACGGTAAGAGAGTGGAGCACACCGGTACGTCCGGTGTGCGTATCACCCTGCCCGCCACCAACTCACCCGTGACGGTGATTGCGACCTTCCGCGACCGGTATGGGCGGGAGTACCGCTACGCCTCTACGATGGCCGTCCGCGCGGACGCCCCGGAGTAGACCCTGGCAGGATTCTTACCTGCCGCCGGAGAACCCGTTAGCAGCAGAGTCGGCCGCAACCCCGGGCCGGGCTGCCGTGTCGGAGAAGACACGGGAGTAACGCCACCCTATGAATCGTCAGCCCACAACGCCCCCCTGTCCTGGCTGCGGCGCCTTCGCCCGCATCTTTAAGGACGGACAGAGTCAGTGCGCCTACTGCGGCAGCACACTTCCCCCGCTTCCCTTCACCCACCCCGGCGGGCACTTCCCGCCGGTGAGCCCGCTGCGCATCGGTATGAAGGCGCGCATCATGGGCAAGGAGTACGCCGCCATCGGGCGTCTGCTCTATGAGCAGAACGAAGAGGGAGAGGTGTACCGCTGGGAGGAGTGGGTGCTGCTGAGCCAGGACGGCGAGGCGCGCTATCTGGAGTTCGACGAGGGCAAGTGGACGCTCTCTGAGGCGTTCCATCCGGGCGAGGCGCCGTCGTTCGCGGAGCTTGCCCCGGCGACCAAGGGCAGGTCGTACCGGATTGGGGGCATGACCGCCAATGTTTCGGATGCAGGCACCTGCCGCATCTACGGCGTCGAGGGTGAGGTGCCCTGGCCAGTGAACCCCGGGCAGTTCCTGCGCTTTGTGGACTTCGAGGGCGGTGGGGGCTTCTTCTCGGCGGAACTGGACGAGCGCGAGTACGAGGTGGAGTGGTACCGTGGGCGGCGCATGGGCGAAAGCGCGGTCTTCGAGATGTTCGGTCTGAAGCAGGAGGCGCAGGCGGCGGAGGCGCGCGCGGCTACCCAGAAGGACCGGCGCAGTTTCGGCTGCATGCTGGTAATCCTGGCGCTGGTGGCCTTCATCGGCGGCTGCGGTTCGGGGATGGGCGCGAAGCAGGTGGGGCAGGGCCAGGCGGTCGTCTCGCAGATTCCGGACGAGGGTCAGAGGTTTGGACCGTACAGCCTGACGAAGGTGGGGCGGGTCCACCGTCTCACGGTCGGGACCAACCTGACGCAAACCTCCTGCTGGGTTCAGGCGGTGGTGGAGGACGATTCCGGCGAACTCCTCGACACCGAGCGGGAGTTCTGGGACGAATCCGGCGTGGACTCGGACGGCGCCTGGCACGAGTCCGATCTGCGAGCGCGTCGGGAGTTCCGTCTGACGAAGTCAGGGAGTTACTACGTACGCCTGTTCGCGGACCCGGAGGCCGCGGCGACCAATGCCGTGGTGCAGTTCTCTCTGGAAGAGGGCGTGCTCTTCCCCACCTACCTGATCGTGTTCGGCGTCTTCTCGCTGGTTATCGGCGGGCTGTTCATGCTGGCAGGGGCGCCCGATACCCGCCAGAAGATATGGGAGGCCATGGACGACTGATGCTGCCGCGCACCTGGGGGTATCGCATCGCCGCCCTGCTGTTCTTGATGGGCTTTGGCTGGGTATGGTGGGCGTCGTTTGTGGGGCTGGGTCTTGCCAGCACCGCTGCCGCTACGGCGCAGCGTGAGTCCATTCGCAGCCGCCGGAGCGCGCGCGTGGGCTCGGTCTATTACGGCGGCCGGTACGTCGGTGGCGGCGGCCCGCGGTTTGGTAAATGACGGGGAGGCTGTCACAGCAGCAGGTTACAGCAGCAGGTTACGCAGCAGGAGGATAGCGCATGAGGAAACTGATCTTCGCAGGAGTACCCGCCGGGGTGCTGGCAGCAGTGTGCGCCGCCGCAGCGCAGACGACGGTGTGGGCGCAGGACGACAGCGTAGCGGGGCCGGTCGGACGTGTGCCGCGTGCCACCATTGGCGATCCCTACGGATTCCTGTCCACGCTGCTATTCGGACTGCTGGGCATCGTCATCGCGGTCGTCGGTTTCAAACTCTTCGACCTGGTCATCAAGCACGACATTGAGAAAGAGATATTCGACAACAACAACATGGCTGCCGCGCTGCTGGCGGGGGCGGTCGTGCTGGGCGTTTCGCTCATCGTCGCGGCGACGATCCTCTCATAGCGCCGTCGGACGGGTGTAATCTCTCATGGCTGTCGTGATGCCGCCCCCCGAGAAGGAAGTGCCGCCCGCGGAGCGGGGCAGGGGTGCGGACGGGGGCGCCCATGCCACCGTGGACGATGCCCCGCTGACAGGGCAGGATCGCGCGGAGGCGCTGACGCTGCTGGCGACGGTCTTCATCGTCGCTGCGTGTGGCCTCATCTACGAACTGCTCATCGCCACAATCTCGTCGTACCTGCTCGGCTCAAGCGTCACACAGTTTTCGCTCTGCATCGGCGCCTTCATCGGCGCCATGGGCCTGGGTTCGTACGTGTCGCAGTACGCCACGCGCGGTCTGCTGCGCCTCTTCATCGGCACCGAGATTCTGCTGGCGGTGGTGGGGGGCGGCAGCGCGTGGGCGCTGTTCGCGGCCTACACGTATCTGGGCAAGTTCTACTACGGGGTGCTGTTCGGGGCACTGGTCCTCATCGGCGGGCTGGTTGGACTGGAACTGCCGCTGCTCACGCGCCTTTTGGGGCGGTACGGTGCGCTGCGCACCGTGATCGCGCAGGCGCTCTCATTCGACTACGTGGGGGCGCTCCTCGGCTCCATCTCCTTTCCTCTGCTCCTCCTGCCCACGCTCGGCACGACACGTACGGCGTTCGTGGTCGGCCTGCTGAACCTGGGCGTCGCCGCCTACAACGTCTGGGTCTTCCGTCACCGGATGCGCTCGGCGGTCGGGCCGCTGGCGCTCTGCGCGGGGCTGGGTGCGCTGCTGGCGGTGGGTCTCGCCTCCAGCGAGCGGGTGTCGTCGCTGATGGAGCGACGGCTCTATGAAGATGAGATCATCTACGCGCAGCAGACGCCGTACCAGCGGATTGTCATTACCCGGTTCCGCGATGACCTGCGCCTGTACCTGGACGGCAACCTGCAGTTCTCGGCGGCGGACGAGTACCGCTACCACGAGGCGCTAATTCACCCCGCGATGGCGCTGTCGGCGTCACACGAGGAGGTGTTGCTTCTGGGCGGCGGCGACGGCCTCGCGGTGCGCGAGATACTGAAGCACCCTGGCGTGAAACGGGTGACGGTGGTGGATATCGACCCGGCCATGACCGATCTGGCGAAGACGTACCCGGCGCTCGTGGAGCAGAACGCCAACGCCCTGGCCGACCCGCGGGTCCGGCTGGTGCATCAGGACGCCTTTACGTTTCTGGAGAAGGGGAGTGAGCGCTTTGGCGTTATTCTCGCCGACCTTCCGGATCCGAACAACGAGGCGCTGGCCAAACTGTACTCCCGCGAGTTCTACGGCCTGGTACGCCGCCGCCTCGGAGTCGGCGGCGTGTTCGTCACCCAGGCCGCCGCGCCGCTCTTCGCCCGAGAGGCGTTCTGGTGCATTCGCAAGACCGTGGAAGCCGCCGGCTTCGCCACCACGCCGTATCATGTGTACGTCCCCTCGTTCGGCGACTGGGGCTTCGTGATGGGGCGGGCCACGTCTTCCGGGAGGGCGCCCGCGGAGTCGGCACTCTCCCTGACCCCTGTCCCGGCCAAACTCGCCGAACGCGGTATCACCACCCGCTACCTGGGGGCGGCCTCGCCGGCTGCGCTCGTGGCGTTTGACAGCGACAACGGCCCGACCCCGGTGGAGGTCTCCACGCTCGACTTCCCGCGCGTTCTGCGCTACTACGAGACGGGGGCTAAGAAATGGGAGTAGGCGAGGTGACTCCCGTCGGCGTCCACCTCCTGCTCGACTTGTACGGGGTGGAACCGGCGCGACTGGCGGACGCCGGTCTGCTGGCGCGGGCGCTTACCGGGGCGGCCTGCGCCGCCGGAATGACCCCCCTCTCCGAGCCGGTGCTGCACCGCTTCCCGGCGCGCGCGGAGGGGCAGGCAACGGGCGGGGTGACCGGGTTCCTGCCGCTCGCTGAGTCGCACATCGCTTTTCATACCTACCCGGAGTACGGCTACCTGGCCGCTGACATCTTCACCTGTGGCGACGACCCGAGCGCGCCGGACCGCGCGGTGGCAGTACTGGAAGGTGCCCTCGTGCCCGGCCGCATGACCGTTCGCCGCTTCGACCGTGGGGAAGGGGCAGGCGGATGAGCGTTGCGCCCAAGGCGGAGGCCATCCGGCCTGTTTCGCGCGTGGTGTCACTGGACGACGACCCGGAGGCGGTGGCGGCGCGGCGAGCGACCGTGAAGCCCGTCCGCTGGATCGTTTCGCCCCGCTACGATCTGACGTTCTTCATCGGGTCGTGCGTGCTGACGCTCGCGTTCTTCGGCATCTACCGCATCGCCCACCACTTTGGGTTCGTGTTGCGCGGCGACTCCATCCTCATCACCTACTTCCTGTTCACGGCGTTTCTGGACCATCCGCACATCTTCCAGACGTTCTCGCGGACGCACTACGACAGGGCCGAGTTCGCCAAGCGGCGGACGCTCTACACCTGGGGACTCGGCGGGTTCATCGCGGCCGGGTTCGTCTTCATGGCGCTGGGCTGGGAGGCGTACCTGATTGTCGGGGCAGCGATCTACGGCACCTGGCACATCATCAAGCAGCACTACGGCTTCCTGAAGATCTACAAAGCGCTAAACGACGACCGGGCGCCTCTGGACAACTTCCTGGACGCCGCGGCGTTCTTCGTCGGGATGTTCGCCTGCTTCTTCTACGACTACGGCGACCTGCACGGTCCACTGGTCATCTACGGTGATCTGAAGGTAACCATGCCGAGCGTCCCCAGCGAGTGGGGGGAGTGGGGGTGGAACCTGTTCCTGGTCCTCATCACCCTGGTCGGCTTCCGGCAGGTGTGGCGCGCGGCCACGGGGCGGACGGTGAACGTCCCAAAGCTGCTCCTGATGGCGGCGGCGCTCGGGACACACTACTTCGTATTCTTTGCTACGGCGACACCGTTCCTGGTGGCCGAGGCGCTGGAGACGGCCTACCACGACGTGCAGTACCAGGGCTGGATGATGCACTACCAGCGCAAGCGGTTCCCCGAGGTTAAGCGGGTGGCGCTCAAGTGGCTGGGGGTGGGCCTGCTCTACGGCGTGGTAGTGGGCGTTATCGAGGTGCTGGGCCTGCTGCGCCCCGGCTCCTGGGCCATGTGGCTGTTCATCCCCTTCACCATGATCGTGCTGTTCCACTACTACGTGGACGGTCTGATCTGGCGCTTCCGCGACGACCCCGACCTGCGCAACCTCCTGCGCCCCTCCGAACCGGCGAAATGAGTCGAAATAGAGTGTGAACCGGGCGGGCGGACGCGGCGTCTATACGAGCGATATGAACTCTGTGCTCCCTCGCTCCCCCCGTTTCGCGGCGGCACTTCTGGCCGCGCTCAGCCTCGTTGTTCCGGTAGCCGCTGCCTCTGCTCAAACTGCAGAGACGAGCGACGAAGTGCCGCGCACGGTGCGAATCGCCATCCCCGCGGCGGCGTCCTTTACGGCGTCGTTGGCCGCGGACCCCAGAAACGGCGGCGGGACGATCGGACAGATCGGGTATCTGGGGGTGGCCCTGGATCAGTCAGCACCGGGCAAGCCGGTGACAGTGGTGCGCGTGGACCCGCGCTCCCCTGCGGCCAAGGGCGGCGTGCGCACGGGCGATGAACTGCTGAGGATCAACGCCTCCCCGGTGGTATCGCTCGCCAGCGCCCGCGAGACCCTGCTCGGATTCTCCCCCGGAGACACCGTGCGGCTGACGGTGCGGCGCGGCGGGAACGCGGCGGAGGCGACGCACGCCGTTGTGCTGGCGGCTCAGAGTAACCCGCGCCGCCTGAGCGGCAAGCGTGTGGTCCTGGGGGCCTCCGTGCGCGAGTCGCCTGACGGGGAAGGGGTGGTAGTAAGCCGGGTTCAGCAGGACCAGCCTGCCGCCCGCGCTGGGCTCCGGGTAGGAGATGTGCTGGTGCGCATCAACGGCGAAAACGTGGTGCCCAACACGACCGCCGAAGAGCTCTTCGCCGCCTACGCCCCCGGCGATACCGTGACTGTGGACTACAAGCGGGCGGGCCGCTCCCGTCAGGCGCAACTGACGCTGGGGGGGGACGCCACACCCGGCACGGACATCGCCTCCTACCGGCGCGCTGGCGTCTTCCGCAAGGAGGTGTACCGCCTCGCGGTGATCGGAATCGCCTTCCCGGATACCCCGCGCAATACGGCCATCTCCGATCAGGCGTGGGCGGACAGCCTGTTTAGCACGGGCCAGTATACCCAGAAGAGCGCTACCGGGCAGCAGGTGTACGGCAGCCTGAACGACTACTTCCGAGAGGTCTCCGCCGGGAAACTGCGCGTGGAGGGGAAGGTGTTTCCCTGGCTGACGGCGGAAAAGAAGCGCTCCGAGTACGCCGTGGGCACGGGGAACCGCCGTCTGCTCACACAGATCCTGGAGCAACTCGTGGCGCGCGAGGGAGCAAAGGCGCTGGACGGCTTCGATGGGGTGATGTTCCTGTATGCGGGAACGCGCGGCACGGCGACGCGGGGCAATCTGTTCTGGCCGCACCGCTCCAGCGTGTCGTTTCAGGGCAGGCGGCTGTCTTACTTCATCGTGCCGGAGCTGAGCCGGGACCAGCGCATGACCGATATCAGTGTCTGCTGCCACGAGTTCGGGCACATGCTCGGCCTGCCGGACCTGTACGCGTCGCCAGGCAACGAAGGCAGCGAGGGGCTCGGCCAGTGGTGCCTGATGGCGTCCCAGATGGGGCAGGGGCAGCCCCAGCACCCGTCAGCGTGGTGCAAGGAGCAGATGGGGTGGTTGACCCCGACCGTGCTGGACCCGCGCGTTCCGCAGTTCCTCTCCCTGTCGCCGGTGGAGGGCTCGGACAACGAGTGCTTCAAGATACCGGTGCGCCCGGACGGCAGCGAGTACTTCCTGCTGGAGGTGCGCAAAAAGACGGGCTTTGACGCGAGACTTCGTGGTGAGGGGCTGCTGATCTGGCGCGTGGTGCGGGGGCGTCCGTTCCTGGAAGAGTCTACCGGGGTGGCCGGACCTGCGGGGCCGCGTGTCTTTGTGTCGTCGGTGCCGTACCCCAGCGCCTCGAATCAGGCGTTCACGCCGTTGACCACCCCCTCCAGCAAGGCGTTGTTAGGAGGCGGTCTGCCCGTGTACCTTACCGAGATCACCCGCCTCCCCGATGGACGGGTCACCTTCCGCATCGGCTACGCTACCCAGTAGCCCCTCCGGGGGAAATCTGAACTCGATCCGCGGCGGGGCGGGCTGTTACGAGCTAAGCGGCATCAAAGGGGTGACCGATATACTCTGGGAGAGTACGGACACCCCGGCGAACCGCCCCGAGAAGGTCGTGGCGCGCGTCGTGGAGAGCAATGACGCCTTGGGCCTCCGGGTGCAACGGAGAGGCACAGACGCCTGGCTGTCATCTCGCTCCGTGCCATCCGTTACTCTCCGCAGATCCACGTCGAGGAGAGGAGACAACCATGACACGCTCCCGCGGATTCACCCTCATTGAGCTGCTTGTCGTGATCGCCATTATCGCGGTGCTCGCCGCGATCCTGTTCCCGGTCTTTGCCCAGGCGCGCGAGAAGGCGCGGCAGGCATCCTGCCTGTCCAACCTCAAGCAGATCGGCCTGGGCATAATGCAGTACACCCAGGATTACGACGAGTGCTCGCCCCTCGTCTGGCACGGTCCGATCGCTCCCGGGGGCGGCTACTATGTCGGGCAGAACGTCCTGTGGAACCAGATGCTCCAGCCCTACATCAAGAGCACGCAGGTGTTCCTCTGCCCGAGTGACTACCGCTCGGGCGACATACCCGTGACGACGTGGGCCAATCCGGCGCCGACAGGGTTCCCCCCGCCCTTCCTGACCAGCTACATCCTGAACGTCCAGTACGCGTCGTACAACCCGGTGCCGCTGGCGTCCGTGGAGAAGCCCTCCTCGACGATTGCCCTGGCGGACGGCTCCGTGCGCGGCGATACAAATGCGCCCTATGTCACGACCGAGCCGAAGCCCGCGGCCTACCTGCTCCAGGACCCCGGCACCAACAACAACGGCACCTGCTGCTACGAGTTGACCAGCACCGATAACCCGGACTGGGGCGCCCCTGCCGCCCGTCACAACGGTATGGCCAACGTCGCCTTCATAGATGGCCACGTAAAGGCGATGAAGGTCGACCGCTGGTACTACCCGAACACCCCGTGGCTGGACTGGCGCCGCGGCGGCGAATAAGAATTAAGCGGGTTTCCGATTTTCGGTCTTCCCTCGTAGTGGCGGCACCATTGGGGGAGCCCCCACGCGTCTTCTGCAGTCCTCGCACCGGGATGCGAGGACTGCAGGAAGGACAGAGAGGACCGAAAGGAAACCGTATGAGCACCCAGACCCTGGAAGCGCCGGAAGCGATGGAAGCGGGCACGAAGCCCGTACCGGAGCATGCGTGGCTCCAAAAGCTCGTCGGAGAGTGGCGCATCGCGTCGGAGATGAGCATGGGGCCTGATCAGCCCACCCTGACGTCGCAGGGCACCGAAAGCGTCAAGAGCGTCGGCGGCCTGTGGGCGTTCGGCGAAGGGAAGTCGACGATGCCGGACGGCACGGCCATGACCTACTTCTCCGCGCTGGGCTACGACGTCTCGTTCAAGGAGTACCGCGGCTGCTGGTTCGCCTCGATGTCCTCCCACCTGTGGAAGTACGTGGGAGAGTTGAGCGCGGATGGCAAGACCATGACCCTGAACTGCGAGGGGCCGGACATGGTGAAGGAGGGGGAGACGGCCAACTACCGAGACGTGATCGAGATCCAGGACGAGAACCACCGGACGCTGACCTCATACGCCCAGGACGAGAAGGGCGAGTGGCAGCAGTTTATGAAGGCCCGCTACACCCGGGTCTGAGCCTGCCGGACCGAACCGGCGCCGGCTGCCTACAGGAGCATCCCCGAGTATGGGCCGGGGATGCTCCTGCCGCTTCCGCATTGCCAGGCGCGCGAGGAGTGCCGTGGGCGGGATTCCGGCGTACAATAATCGGCATCGCCCTGAGTCAATCCCCCGTGTCGAGGTTGTTTGTTCCATGCCCCAGGAAGCCCGTGACGCCGCCGCTGCTGCTGTGAAGCCCGCCATCCCCCTGGAAAAGCTGACGCCCATGCTGCGCCAGTACGTGCAGCTCAAGGAGGAGCGCCCCGACGTCATCCTGCTCATGCGCGTCGGCGACTTTTACGAGGCGTACGGCGAGGACGCCGAACTGATCGCGCGGCAACTCGAGATCACCCTCACCGGGCGCGAGGTGCAGGGGCTCGCGGAGCGCTACCCCATGGCCGGGGTGCCGTTCCACGCGCTCGACCGCTACCTTGCGCGCCTCGTGCAGAAGGGCTTCAAGGTCGCCATCTGCGAGCAGGTGGAGGACCCGAAGCAGGCCAAGGGACTGGTCAAGCGCCGCGTCACCCGCGTGGTGACCCCCGGCACCCTCGTGGAAGACGCGCTGCTGGACGCCAAGTCCAACAACTACCTGGTGGCGGCGGTCTGGGGCGACCCCGTCAGCGGCGTCGGCGTGGTGGACGTCTCCACCGGCGAGTTCCTGGTGACCGAGATTGCGCGCGAGTGCGGCATTGCAAAGGTGGTGGACGAGGTGACGCGCCTCGCGCCCGCCGAGTGCCTGGTGCCCGAGGGGATGGACGACCTGGCCGACGCCCTGCGCGAAGCCTGCCCCGCCACCCTGACACGTATCGCGAAGAAGGAACTGCCGCGCGACGCGCGCACGTCCCTGCTGGAGCACTTCGGCACCAGCACCCTGCGCGGCTTCGGCTGCGACGACTACACCGCCGGTCTGGACGCTGCGGCGGCGCTGCTGGCCTACCTCAAGGCGACCCATATGGGCGCGGTCGCCCACATCCGGACGCTCGCCACCTACAGTACCGACGAGTGCATGGTGCTGGATGCGCCCGCGCGCCGCAACCTCGAACTGACCGCTGGCCTCTACGACAACCAGAAGGGCAAGTCGCTTCTCGCAGTGCTGGACGCGACCGTGACGGCGATGGGCGGGCGCCTGCTCAAGCGCTGGCTGGACGCACCCCTGCTCTCGGTGGAGCGCATCCAGCGGCGCCTCGACGCCGTAGAAGCCTTCTACGAGGCGGCGATGGACCGTGGGGACGTCCGCGATACCCTGCGCGGCGTGGCCGACCTGGAGCGCCTGATGGCGCGCATCTCTACCAGCACCGCGAACGCCCGCGACCTGGCGGCTCTGCGCTGCTCGTTGGAGAAGGTGCCCGAGGTCGCCGCCTGCGCCGCCCGCATCGAGAACCCCGCCGTGCGCGCACTGTGTGAGGAGATGGACGGCCTGCCGGAGCTTACCGGCCTTCTGGCGCGCGCCATCGTAGACGAGCCGCCAATCTCGCTGCGCGAGGGCAACCTGATCCGGGATGGGTTCGACGCGGAACTGGACGAGCTGCGTGCCATCGCGCGCGGCGGCAAGACGTGGATTGCGGAGATGGAGGCGTCGGAGCGGGCACGGACCGGCATCAAGAGCCTGAAGGTGGGATACAACGCCGTGTTCGGCTACTACATCGAGGTCTCGCGTGCCAATCTCTCGCTGGTGCCGGAGGGGTACATCCGCAAGCAGACCACGGCGCAGGGCGAGCGCTTCATCACTCCGGAACTCAAAGAGATGGAGGCGAAGGTCCTCGGGGCGGAGGAGAAGATTACCGCCCGCGAGTACGACCTGTTCTGTCAGGTGCGCGATGCTGTGGCGGAGCGCTTCGCTGCGCCGGTGCTGCGGGTCGCGCAGGCGGTGGCCCGGCTGGATGTCGTGGCGGCACTGGCCGAGGTCGCCCAGGCGAACCGCTACGTCCGGCCCGTGGTGGACGACGGCCCGGTGATTGAGATCAAGGGCGGCCGTCATCCGGTGGTGGAAAAGCTGATGGGCAGCAGCGTGGTCTTTATTCCCAACGACACGCTGCTGGACAACGGCCCGAACCAGCTCCACGTCATCACCGGCCCGAACTCCTCGGGCAAGTCCACTGTGCTGCGGCAGGTGGCGCTCGTTACGCTGCTGGCGCAGGTCGGCTCCTTTGTCCCCGCGGACTATGCCCGTATCGGTATCGTGGATCGCATCTTTACCCGCGTCGGTGCGCACGATGACCTGGCGGCGGGGCAGTCCACCTTCATGGTCGAGATGACCGAGACCGCAGACATCCTGAATAACGCTACCGACCGCTCCCTGGTCATTCTGGACGAGATCGGGCGCGGCACCAGCACCTACGACGGCGTCAGTATCGCCTGGGCCGTGGCGGAGTACCTGGCGCAGCGCGGGTGTAAGACCCTGTTCGCCACGCACTACCACCTCCTGAACGACCTGGAGAAGACCCAGCCCTCCGTCCGCAACTTCCGCATCGCGGTCAAGGAGACCGGTGATCGCATCGTGTTCCTGCGCAAGATCGTCGCCGGCGGCACGGACAAGAGCTACGGCGTCCAGGTCGCGCGCATGGCGGGCCTGCCGCCCGAGGTCATTGAGCGGGCGCGTGAGGTGCTGAAGGAGCTGGAGCGCGAGGGGCGGCAGAAGCGCGATATGACGCCCGGCGCTGGCTCTGTCTCCACTGCCGCCGCGGCCGCGCGCACCCAGAAGCTCCAGATGACTCTGTTTGAGGCCGAGCCGCACCCGGTTCTGGAGGAGATACGCCGGGTGGATCTCTCCACCCTCTCGCCTATCGAGGCCCTGAACCTGCTCTACCGCCTCCAGCAGGAAGCCAAGGAGAAGTAGCGCTGCCATGCTCCGGTCGGAAATAGACCACGACCGCCTGTTCAAGGAGCTGCTCTCGACATTCTTCGTCGAGTTCGTGGACCTGTTCTTTCCGGAGATGGCCGCGTACCTGGACCGGGACAGCCTCACGCCGCTGGACAGGAGGTGTTCACGGACGTCACCGAGGGCGAGAAGTACGAGGCCGACATCGTGATGCGCGCCCGCTTCCGTGACCGGGAGGCGTTCTTCCTGGTCCACGTCGAGAACCAGTCCACGGCGCGGGGGCTTCATTTTGGGCGGCGCATGTTCCTCTACTGGTCGCGCCTCTTCGAGAAGTACGGCCTGCCTGTCTATCCGATCGTCGTCTTCAGTTACGACGCCCCGGAGCGTGCCGAGCCAGACTCCTTTGCGGTTGCCTTCCCCGACCTGGACGTCCTGACGTTCCGCTACCGAGTCGTGCAACTCAACCGCCTGAACTGGCGCGACTTCGTGACGCGGGAAAACCCCGTCGCGAGCGCCCTCATGGCGAAGATGCGGATTGCACCGGAAGACCGCTGGCGTGTAAAACTACAGTGTCTGCGGCTGCTGGCGACCCTCCGCCTCGACCCGGCGAGGATGCAGCTCATTTCGGGCTTCGTGGATAGCTACCTTCGTCTCTCTGCGCGGGAGGAGAGCGAGTTTCAAACGGCGTTCCGGCGGGAGGTGCCCGCCGGGGAACAGGAGGCCGTCATGCAGATTGTCACCAGTTGGATGGAGCAGGGAATCGAGAAAGGCATCGAACAGGGCATCCAGCAGGGGATAGAACGGGGCATGGAGCGGACGATCCTGCGCGTGCTCGGGCGCCGGTTCGGGCCGCTTTCCGAGGCGCGAGAGGCGCGCATCGTGGCGCTCGGCGTCGCGCAGCTCGATGCCCTGGCGGACGCGCTTCTGGACTTCGCAGCGGTCGAGGAGCTGGACGCCTGGCTGGACGAGCACCCTGCGACGGACACCACAGGAAACGAGAATGCCGGTTGACTACAGCAGGGGCGCGGTCGCCAGCGAGGGGCTGCGCGCCCGCCTGGAGCAGTTCAGCCAGGTGCTCGGTCGGACCGTGCGCGTGGTGCGCGGCGACACGGCAGCCGCGCCTCCGCCGGTGCCCCCTGCACCCGACCCACTGTCGCCCAGGCAGAAGCCCGGCTGTCTCGGGGCCATCTTCGGCGCGAAGCCTGTCCCGGTCGACCCAGCGGTCTACCAGGGGCGTGTGGCGGGGGAGCAGGGGCACGCGTCGGGCGGCGCGGCCGACATCGTCGTGGACGGCCTGACGACGCGCGAGGTATCCGAAGCCGCGGCCCGCTCCGGGCTCTTCGACGGAGTCGGGCACTACGAGGCCGACCGGGACATCGGCGCGCACACCCACGTGGATGTTACCGGGCGCGGCCCATCCGGGGCCGCGCGCCTGTGGCTGGTCGGCGGCGGCGCCGCTGCTGCGGGAGCGACCCTCGGCTGGTTCGCCGCGGACAGCCTGTACCGCCGGCGACCGTCGGACTCCTGACGGGCGCGTCTGCATGAAGCCTCCCGCTCCTATCTTCGTGGTCTGGCCAGAGTACCCGCCCGCCCTCGGCGGGATGCAGGTTCACGGGGTCGAGTTCGCGCGCGAGTTACACCGTCGCGGCGATTCTTTCGTGGTGGTCGCGTCCGCGCCTCACGCCCCCGGGGACGCGGCGGACGCCGCCGAGTTCGACCGCATCCAGGGCTTCGCCGCCCGGCGTATCCTCCCCCGCGACGCCCCGTTGGAGCAGACGCTGGCGCTCCTGGAGCGTACGGCGCGCTCCGTCCGGCCCCGCGCAGTCTTCTCGTCCCAGGTGGCGTACGCCCCGGCGTTCGCGCGCCTCGGCGTCCCCGTGGTCTGTCGCAGCGCCGGGAACGACGTGCTGCGCCCCTGGATCGGCCCCTGCGACCTGACGTACCGCGCGGTACGCCGCCTGCCCTACGAGGAGCAGCGGGCGCGACTGCGCCGGAACCGCGAGTGGGTCTGCGGGGCGTCCGCGCACTGCCACGCCCTCCTCTGCAACAGCGCCTGGACGCGCGACGCCATCCGGGCGAAGCTGCCCGCGTTCGCCTGCGAAACGCTCCCGGTGGTCCTGGGCGGCGTGGACGTGGAGCGGTTCCGCCCGCTCCCGGACCGGGAGGCGGTGCGCCGCGGACTGGGCTGGCCGGACGGCGCCGAGGTCTGCTTCCTCGCGGCCCGGCACACCCTGAAGAAGGGCATCGACACCGCCATCGAGGCAACGGGGCTGCTGCGGAAGGCGCGCCCTGGCCTGCGCCTTCTGATCGCGGGAGACGGCACGGAAACGAACCACCTCCGCGCGCTCACCGAGGAGCTGGGGCTCGGTGACCGGGTGACGTTCCTCGGACCGCTGCCGCACGCTCTGATGCACCGCTATCTGGCCGCCGCCGACATCGCCCTGGCGCCGAGCCGGGACATCTACGACCCGCGCCGCTTCGCGATCGACTACGAGACCATGGGGCGGATGATCTGCGAGGCGGCCGCCTGCGGCGTCCCCACCGTCGCCTCCCGGTGCGGCGGCATCCCCGAGGTGGTCCGGGACGGCGAGACTGGCCTGCTCACCCGCCCCAACGACCCCGAGGGCGTCGCGGCCGCCGTCGACGCGCTCCTCGCGGACCCGGCGCAGGCGCGGGCGATGGGGGAGCGGGCGCGCGCGTGGGCCATCGAGCGCCTTTCCTTCGGCCGCGTGAACGCCGAGACTCTGCGCTGGCTCACGGGCGAAGCAGCGGCGGAGGTCGTCGCGTGAGCCAGCCCCCGCTGCGGTTCGAGCACATGCGGGTGCAGATGCTCTTCCCCTGCGCCGCGCGCTGCCAGTGGTGCCGCACGTTCCTGAAGAACCCGGAGTTCGGCAGGCTGTACCGCCAGGGCGAGGCCGATGCCGTCCATGCGTTCTACCTGGCCGCGATGGAGCGGTACCGCCCGCGGGCGCTGTACATCAGCGGGGGCGAGGCGCTGCTGATGCCCGGCATCGCGGATTTTCTGCGCCAGGCGCTGGACCGCTGCGACCACGTCCACGTCTACACCTCGTACCAGTACCCGGCGCACGTGTTGCAAAACCCTGAGTGGGCGGACCTGCCCGCGGATCGCGTCACCCTGGCCCACTCTTGTATCCACTTCCTGCCCGACCGCTGGCACAACCTCACCAACGGGTTCCCGCACGCGCGCTACGTCGCAAACCTGCGCGCGGCAAAGGCGCTGCCGTTTCGTAAGACCGTGAAATTCGTGCTGAACCACCCGGAGAGCGACGAGGAGGTGCGGGCTTTTCTTGACGCCGTAGAGCCGGACGACCGCTTCGCACTCTGCTACAAGCTGCTCAACGACCAGAACAACGGCTTCGGGGCGCCCCGGATGCGGGCGACGCGCGACCGGGTGCGCGCCCTGCTCCGCGCCGGCGAGCGGGGCGAGTCGCCGCTGCCGCTGCTGAACCCGGGCCTCGCCGGGGCCGTTGCGGCGGACGACCTGCTGGCGCGCTGCCCGTACCGCCACGGCCCGAAGGAGGTGCGCTTCGCCTTCTACCGAGCCCGCCCCGAGGGCGTCTGCCTGAAGGTCCGCTTCTGTCCCTACTTCGGGCCTGACACCAGCCACAAGTTCACGGTCGGCGCCACCCCGCTGGAGAAGATCGACCGGTGGTTCCGCTCCGGAGAGTACCGAGGCAAGTGCGACACCTGCCGCCTGCGCCACTACAGCGACGCGACCGGGGAAGACGCGCCTTCAGGGTTTCGCCTTGCCCTGCCGATCCTGCCAGGAGAACGGAAGGACGAAAGGCATACGTCCCATGCATACACGCCCGATGAACCCGCTGTGTGAGCGGCTGGGGCTACGCTACCCGATCTTGCAGGCTCCGACGGGGAGCGTGGCAGGGCCGGAGTTAGCCGCGGCCGTCTCCGCGGCGGGAGGGTTGGGCGCGATGGGCCTGACCTGGACTGAGTCCGAAACGGCCGCAGCCTATGTGCGGCAGGTGCGGGACGCCCTCCCCGCGGACGCGCCGTTTCAGGTCAACTTCGCCCTGCACTTCCCCCCGCACGCTCTGGACGCCGCGCTGGACGCGGGCACGCCCGTGGTGACCTTCTCCTGGGGCGACCCGGCGCCGCATGTGGCGCGTGTCCGGGCGGCAGGGGCGAGGATCGGCGTGCAGGTGACGAATCCCGCCGGGGCAAAGCGTGCTGCGGAGGAACTCGGCGCGGACTTCCTGATCTGTCAGGGCGTCGAGGCGGGCGGGCATGTCCAGGCGTCGGCGTCCCTATGGGACGTTCTGGCGCGGGTCGTAGAGGCCGCAGGGACGGTGCCTGTGGTCGCCGCCGGGGGCATCGCAGATGGGATGGGGGTGGCGCGGGCGCTCGCGCTCGGGGCGGCGGGCGCGGCGCTGGGCACCCGGTTCGTCGCCACCCGCGAGAGCCGCGCCCACCCGGAATACAAAGCAGCCCTGGTCGCCGCCGCGGGCGCCGGGGACACCGTCCTTACCCTCTGCTTCGATGGCGGCTGGTCCCAGGCCGCCCACCGGGTCCTGCGTAACGCCACCCTGGAGGCATGGGAGGCGTACGGCTGCCCCGCCCCGGGCCCGCAGCGCCCCGGCGAAGGCGAGGTGCTCGCTCGCGCGGCGTCCAGCGAACCGATCCTGCGCTACGCGGATACGGCGCCCCGAGCGGGCATGACGGGGCGCATCGCGGAGATGTGTCTGTATGCCGGGACCGGCGTCGGCGCCGTCACGGGCATTCCCCCGGCGGCAGAGGTGGTCGCTCGCCTCGCCGCGGAAGCCGGGCTCAACGAGCCGGGGCGTTAACCGCTATCCAGCCGCTGCCATCTTGCGGCACTCCTCGGCGCAACGGCGGCACGCCGCGACGCACTCGTCCATGTCGCCCACCTCCTCACACGAGCGGGCGCACGCGGCGCACACCTCGGCGCAAGCGCGGCAGACGTGGGCGTGGAGGGCAGAGCTGCGCAGCATGAAGTTCGCGGACGTTTGACAGATTTCGGCACAGTCTAGCATGGTGCGGAAGTGCACCGGCTCCACATGCTTACCTCCCGCTTCCAGACAGTGGTTCGCAGCGGTTGATAAACAAACGCTCGCGCAGTTCCGGCAGGCGTCGATGCACTGCTGCATCTCGGCGCTCGTATGATGCATGGGCCTTCCTCCGTTTGTGGTGATTATCAAGTTGTGGTGATTATCAAGGCTACCTACCCGCCTTCCGCCGCGCCGAAACGAGCCGCCGGCTCTTGACCGCCCGGTTTCCCGCGCCTTTCCTGGGGGCAAGTAACCGCTGTAATCCAAAAGGGAAAGGGTGCCTGACATGGGCGATACCACGATCATCAAGGTGCAGTCGTCCCACTCTCCGTACGGGGAGAAGGGGCAGGTCTATCTCGCTTCGGGCAAGAACGTGGCCATGCGGCTGTGGAAGGACAGGAAGCCCGGCGAGGCAAAGGAGCCGACCGCCCGCGATTACGAGACGGTCGGTTACGTAATCTCCGGACGCGCGGAACTTAAGAGCGAGGGGCAGACCGTCCTGCTGGAGGCCGGAGACTCCTGGGTCGTGCCGAAGGGGGCGGTCCACACCTACCACATACTGGAGGCGTTTACGGCGGTAGAGGCAACGTACCCCCCCGCACACGTCCACGGGCGTGACGAAGGAAGCAGCGGTGCCAGTTAGCCAGAGTGACTACGAGCCGGCCCACACGGGCCGGCCGGTGACGCTGCGTCCCTCCGCGTGAGCCGGGCGGGCGCGGCAGCAAGGAGACAAACAGGACCATGAGCCAGAAGAGCGGAAATAACGTGACCCCTCCGGTCAAGGACAAGCCGGACGCCTCCGGGGAGATCCCCACCAACCGGGACAACCTCGCCGAGCAGCACCACGGGGAGAGTACGAAGACGCTTCAGGACGACAAGCGAATCGGGCAGCACCAGGGCGCCGGCCGCCCGCCGCTGATGAAGAAGTAGGCCCGAACGCTTCGGTTAGTAGCGGGTGAAGGCCCACACCAGGAACAGGAAGAACCCGACTACTACGACGAAAGCGACCGCCCGGCGGCGTAGCGTCCATTCGTACACTACGCCGCCGACGCGCGTCTTGCCCGGCGACCACTGCTCCACCGAGTCCCGGAGCGCGCCGCACAGCGACGGCTCCTGGAAGTTAAGCGGCACCGCGAAGTGCCGCACCCGGCCCTTCGTGTCCTCGGTCCGGTAGATCAGCGCCGCCCACCGCAGGTTCTGCTCGAACCAGAACTCTTCCACCTGCTCCCACGGGAAGAAGTCCTCCCGCGCCACCCGCCGGTACTCTCCCAGCGTGGCCGCCGTCAGGGCCGTCACGAACACCAGTCCCTGGAACGCGCTGAACACCCACGTACGCCGGAACGGGACGGAAGAAAAGGGGAGCCGGGCCACGAGCAGGAAGATCCAGACCGCGTAGGCGGCCGTGGAGACGGTGGAGAAGACGTTCTGGTCGGGGAGCCCCCTCCCCTCTAGGCGGACCCCCTCCCCGGTCAGGCGCATCGTCCCCTTGCGCATCGGGGCGCGGCGCACGGTGTAGGTCGCCACCGGCGGCCGGTACGGCTCCGCGACCACCGGGAACTCCGCCAGCGCTACCGCCCACGACGGCGCCCTCTCCGGCGCCGGGTCGTGCCCGCTCAGCACGGGCAACGGTGGGGTGTCAGCGGCGAGAGGAAGCGTTCCTGTCTGTGCGGGTAGCAGTGGCGGCGGAGTGTTCACTTCGGAATGGCTAATAGCAGCACCAGGATCCCGACGAACAGGGCAACGAGCACAGCCAGACCCAGGGCAGGGTCACGGGCAGTATCTGGCCCTCTCGTGCGCTATCGTTCCACGCCTGCGCTCTATGTTCCTGCGCGCCGCATCGCGCCGCTCAGCGGTCGCCGGAGGTCCACCAGGGCGAGGAGGAAGAGGGAGATACGGTGACGCCGCCGTTGACGTGTACGTGGTGCCCCGCCGGCAGCGCACCAACCCCGTAGGCGGGGGCGGCCTCCGCCGCCTCGCGCTCATTCAGGAACGTCGCGCGCATCAACTCCTCCACCGCCCGGACGTTGGGGATGCCGGTAAACATCGGAGGAAGCAAAGACGCGCCGCCCGGTCCGGACGTGCCGCTGCCACCGTGCCGACCGCCTCCCGTTGGTCCGAAGATCAGGTCGCCCGAGCCGTCCGCGCGCTCCGTCCGCTGGAGGTCCGCGGCGCGCTGCGGCAGGTACGCCCGCACGGATCGGGTGCGTCCCGCGTTGAGAATCAGCACCCGCTTCGTCGTGATCGCGTACACCGTGTTCTGCGCGGCGCGCCACGCAAAGTACGGCGCGGAGAGCATGGCGAGGCCGATGCCCACGAACGGCAGGCCAAAGAGCGCGAAGAGAATATTGACCCCCGTGGGCGCGCCGCCTCCCGAACCCTGCCTCAGTATGCCCGAAGCCATCACCATCCAGAACACGGAGAACGCCGTCCAGGGGATGCCGAAGAAGAGGATCGGTAGGGACTCCCGCAGGTTACGCGTTACGGCGGGCCGGTCCGCCCATAGCAGACGCTCCCCGCTGCTCAGTTCGCTCTCCAGGGCGTCGCGCAGCGGGCGCGGCAGGTCATACAGGTCGGCGTATCCGGCGGCGTTGGGCATGGCGTTCGTGCCTCCTGCCTATCAGACCTGCAAGCGCCATGCCCGGTTGCTCCCCGCGCTCGGTTCCCGTATTTCGGCGGACGCGCCCGCCTACCGGGGCGCCGCCACGTGACGCCGCACGAACTGGAGTACGTCCCGCACATGTTCGTCCCAGTACGGCCAGTCGTGCTTTCCGTTGAACTCCGTATACTCGTGCGGCACCGCACGGTCCAGCAGCGCCTCCTCCATCATTCGACTGTGCTGAAGGATGAAGTCTTCCGCGCCGCAGTCCAGATAGAGGGCCGGGCCCTTCCAACCGCCCTTGCCGTCGCTCAGGGATCGGATGCGCTGCATCAGGCCATCCTGCGCGTACATCTCCTGCATCTTCGCCGGGTCGGTGTCCTTGCCGTAGAGCGCCTGCGCGAACGGGTTCGGTCCATTTTGCGCGACCTGTCCCTCGCCCCAGAGCAGCGCGCCTGAGAGCGAGGCCGCCGCGCAGAAGTCCTGCGGCCGGTCCAGCCCGATCCGCCACGCGCCGTAGCCGCCCATGGAAAGCCCGGCGATGGCCCGCCCCTCCCGGGCCGCGATGGTCCGGTACTTTGCGTCGATTGCCGCGATGAGCTCCTTCTCGAAGTAGTCGTTCACCGCGCCCATGCCCGGCGTATTCGTATAAAAGGAGTTCCCCCCGGCGTCCGGCATCACCACGATCAGGGGCAGATCTTCGGTATAGGCGGCGATGCCGCTGCGCGCGTTCCAGTCGCCGTGGGCGCCGCTCGCGCCGTGCAGCAGGTACAGTACCGGGTAGCGCAGCCCACTTGTGGCGTAGTCCTTCGGCAGGAGGACCGTCACCGGCGCGTCCCGCTTCAGCGCCTTCGACGGGATCTGAATCACCTCGGCGCGGGCGCGGGCGGCCTGCTTCACCTCGTCCGCTACCTTCGGCGGGACCGACGCGGCAGCGCGGTTCCCGAACGCGGGCGCGTAGGGGACGAAGCGGTCCGTCATCTCGAAGTCGCTCGGGAGGGCGGGCTTTCCTGCCTCCTCCCAGGCCTTCACCAGGTACCCCGCCAGGCTCCGCCCGCCCTTCTCCAGCCGCGCCACGGCGACCGGCCTGGCCTTCGCCGCAAATGCCTTGAAGTAGGCATCGTTGTAGTCGCTGCGCTGAGCCTTTGCCGGGTCCTTGCCCGCCGCCTTGAGCGCCTCGGTATCGGCCGTGAGGATCTCCTCCACCGCGTTGACGCTCTCCTGAAGGGTAGCGAACGTCGCCTCTAGCGGGTCCCCGATCTTCTCCGGGGCGCCCGGCTTGAGGTCGGGGATAGTGACGAACCGCGCCACCACGCGCGACTCGAACCGGGAGTGGATGCCCTTCTGCGCTGGCTGTGATAACTGACCGTCGTAGTTCGAGGACGCGTGGAACGGGACGTGCGCGTCGCCTACGTAGTGCGACAGGTAGGCCGACTGGAGCATCACATCGTCCCAGCGCTTCTCGCGCAGAGCGCGCACCAGGAGGCCGTAGTGCTTGCGCACCGTCCAGGGATTCACGCCGTCCTTACGAAGCTGCTCGTAGCCGCGCAGCTTCACGGCCTCGGAGAAGCGGCGCGGGACCTTCGCCATGTCCCGGCCGAAGCCGAAGTTCTCGGTGTCCAGGAAGTGCCGCGGCGCCTCGGCCTTATCGGGCCGGTTGCGCCAGCGGTCGGGCAGGGAGGATGCCTGCTCGAACCAGCCGCGGTTGCGGCCGTAGAACCCTTTCAGTGGCTCCGGCAGGGACTCCACGGCGATACGGGCGACGTGCGCGTGACCCTCGTTTCCCCACGCGCGCGCAGGCGACGCGGGCAGGACAGCGGCGGACAGGCTGAGCAGGATGGCGGCGGCGCAGAACGCCGGGGCGTGGGAACGGGGGCGTGTGGGCATGACGTGATTATATCCCGCGCTGCCCGGGGGTATCGGGTATAACGATTGCCACTATGGCACCTGAACACACCCTGCGCTATCTCAAGAGCGGCCTGGAAGCCGCCCCGCTGCTCCTGGAACACCTGCTGGCCGGGGTCACCGAGGCCGAGATCGACTTCCGCCCGGACCCGGACCGCTTTACCCTGCGGGAGGTCGTGGCGCACCTCGCCGACTGGGAGCCCATCTGGCTCGGACGCATGGAGGTCATGGTGCAGCAGGAGGACCCGCACCTCCCCGGCTACGACGAGGGGCAGTTCGCCCTGGACCACGACTACGCTCATGCCGAACTTGCCGGGCAACTCGCGACCTTCCGCGAAGCACGCGCCCGCACCGTCGCCTTCCTGAGTGCTCTGCCGCGCGCCGAGTGGACCGGGCGCACCGGGCGTCACGATGAGTGGGGGCGCGTCACGATCTATGACCTCGCGGCGCTGGTGTGCGGCCACGATGGGTACCACCTGCGCCAGATCGTGGAGTGGCGCGCCGCGTTTGCCGCAGCGAATCCGGGGGGAGCTCTGTGAAGGCCGTCGTGACCGGAGCAACGGGGTTCCTCGGGCCCCGTCTGTGCAAGCACCTCCTCGCGGAGGGCGGGTATCGGTCGCTCACCGCCCTGGTGCGCGACCCGATGAGCGCACAGCGCGACCTCGGGCCTACTGTGGAGTGCCTGGACTGGCGGAACGAGGTCGCCTGGAAGCCGCGGGTCGCCGAGGCGGATGTGGTGTTCCACCTCGCGGGGGCGGCCGTGGCCGGGGAGCGCTGGACACCGGACTACAAGGAGACCATCCGCAAGTCGCGCACGGAGACCACGCGCCGTCTGGCAGACGCCGGGCCGCGCGGCGTGTTCGTCAGTACGTCTGCGGTCGGCTACTACGGCGACCACGGCGAGCGCACGGTGACCGAGGACGACCCACCCGGCGACGACTTTCTGGCGCAGGTGTGCGTTGCCTGGGAGGAGGAGGCGCGGCGCGCGGAGGCGACGGCCGCCCGGGTCGTGCGGGTGCGCCTTGGCACCGTGCTCGGGCGGGGCGGCGGGGCGCTGGAGTCGCTGCTACAGCCGCCCGGCGTGCCCTTCTCGCCGTTCAAGCTCGGTCTGGGCGGTCCGCTCGGCAACGGCCGCCAGTGGATGCCCTGGGTGCACGTCGAGGACGCCATCGGCCTGCTGCTCCACGTCGCCCGCCCAGAGAGCGCCGCCACGGGTGCTGTCAACGTGGTATCGCCCAACCCCGTGACCAACGCCCAGCTTTCGGCGGCGCTCGGTCGCGCCTTGAGGCGGCCCGCTGTGGTGCCCGTCCCCGCCTTCGCCCTGCGCCTCGTGCTCGGCGAGTTTGCGCAGTACCTGCTCTACAGCCAGCGCGTTCTGCCCATGCGCGCCCAGGAGTGGGGCTATCACTTCCGCTTCCCCGACATCGATTCCGCGCTGACAGACCTTCTGAGGTAGGCCCGGAATGTCTCGCACCCCGCGGTGGGCGGCGCTGCTTGCCTCAGGTTAGCGCATCGTCTTCAGGACGCCCCGGACATAGCCCACGGACTCGGCGAGGCCCGGTAGGGGGTCGTTGGCGTCCTTCTCGTACTCAAAGCCAACGTGGTGCGCGAACCCGATTTCCAGAAGGGCGCGCAGGATACCGGGGATATCGAGCGCGCCGCGCCCGACCTCGCACACCGGCGTCCGCGCTTCCCGGCGGACGATGTCTTTGAGGTGAACATCGTACAGCCGCTCGCGGCACCGCCGGATGGCCTCCGCGGGGTCCACTCCGGCCCGCGCCGTGTGGCCGACATCAATGCACAGGCCGAGCCGCCGGTCGAACTTCTCCACGACCTTCCAGGCGTCGTAGGGCGAGGCGAAGCGCTTGTCCTCCGGCCCGTGGTTGTGGATGGCGATGCGGATGTCGAACTCCTTCACCAGCCGGTCCAGGATCGGCATGGAGTCGGGGTGGGGGCTGCAGACGATGGTGGGAATGCCCGCGTCCTTTGCATACTGGAACGCGTCCCGAGGGTTCCCTTCGTTGTTCTGCAGAGTGATGGTGCCGCAGCTCAAGGGCGTCAGGCCAGCGTCTCGGAATCGCTGTGTCACCGCCCGCCGCTCCTCCGGGTTGGTCTTGAGCGACAGGTGGACGTCCTTGATCGATACGTAGCGTACTCCCACCCGCTGCGCCGCCTTGATCGCGGCGTCGGTAGGGAGCGTGCGCAGGCTGTAGGTAGCCACCCCCACCTTCAGGCCGCGCCAGACGTCGCCGTCCTCGCGCTGCAGCCGCCCCCGCCCTGCCGTCGCAAATCGTGCCATTTGTCTCCTCCCACGCGTTCGTGCTACTGTCAACGTTCGCGGCGTAGCCTCGGTTTTCATGCGCCGCCCCGCCGGATTTTCTCCCGTGGCAGGGGCGGGCGTACTGCCTGCGGAATTGTTTAGCAGAGCAGACTTCCTCAGGAGGACCGTGGATATGAGCAACGAAGGTCACGCGCCGGCGGGGCGTTCGACTCGTCGGGACGTGCTGCGCGGGGCCGGGCAGGCCGCCGCCGGACTGGTCGCGGCGAGTCTGATCCCGCAGCCCGCGCGCGGCGCGGGACTCGGGCGTGCGGCGCACGAATACGGCGTGGTGCCCGTTGATGCGGCGGCGGAGCCGGGCCGCCGTCAGGATTCCGGCGGCAGCGCGAACGACGGCGTGGTCATTGCTCTGATCGGCGCGGGCGGGCAGGGGCGCAGTAACATGCGCGGTCTGATGAACAAGCCCGGCGTGCAGGTCGCTGCGGTGTGCGATCCGGACGAGAGGCACATGGCGCAGGCGGCGAAGATGGTGGAGGACAAGTTCGGCAAGCGCCCGGCGGAGATCAAGGACTTCCGCAAGGTGCTGGAGCGCAAGGACATCGACGCCGTCATCGTGGCGACGCCCGACCACTGGCACGCCCTGCCGACGATTCTGGCATGTCAGGCCGGCAAGGATGTCCACTGCGAAAAGCCCATCTCGCACAACATCGTCGAAGGTCGTGCGATGGTGGAGGCCGCCCGTAAGACGAAGCGCGTGGTGCAGGTGAACACCTGGCAGCGCTCCGGCCAGCACTTCCTGGACGCCATCGACTATGTCCGCTCAGGCAAGCTGGGAAAGATCACCCTATGCCGCGCCTGGAAGGTCCAGGACCCGAAGGCCGCCACCATGGGCAAAGAGGCGCCGAAGTCGGTGCCGTCCGCGCTCGACTACGACCTGTGGGTCGGCCCCGCCGCCTGGGAGCCGTACCAGGAGAACCGGTGTCACTACCGGTTCCGCTGGTACTTCAACTACGCGGGTGGCATGACCGGCGACTGGGGCGTCCATATGATCGACGTCGTGCTGCTGGGCATGAGCAAGAGCGATGACCTGGTGATGCCGACGCGGGTCGCCTCCTACGGTGGCAAGCTGTTCACCGGTCCCGAGGACGACCGGACGACGCCCGACACGCAGATCGCTATCTACGAGTTCCCGGGGTGGATGCTCCAGTGGGAGGTGCACGTCGGCGGGCAGGGGCTGGACGGTGGCCGGGACCACGGCGCGCTCTTTATCGGCACGGAGGGGCGCCTGCTGGTGGACCGGGGAGGCTGGTCCCTCTTCGACAACGCGGGCAAGCCGGTGGAGAAGCCCGCGACCGCGAACCCGCGTGTGGGCGACCACAACGACAACTTCCTGACCTGCCTGAAGACGCGGGAGATCCCGCGCTCCGGCATCGCGTCCATGCACCAGACGACCACGGTCTGCCACCTGGCAAACCTGGCCTACCTGCACGGCGGCGCGATCACCTGGGACCCCGCCCGCGAGGTCGTCACCAACGACAAAAAGGCGATGGACCTGCTGCCCTACCGCCGCCCCTACCGCAAGCCCTGGTCGCTCCCGAAGGTGTGACCCGTCAGCGGCCCGCCGCCCCCTTGCCCCCCGCCAGCAGCCAGTCGGCCACGGCCTCGGGGGGGAGGGGGGCGGCCTCCAGACGCGGCTTTTGCGCCTTCAAAACGTCCGCGAAGGCGCGCAGGGTGGCCGGGTCAGCATTGTGCAGGCAAAGGCTGCTCCCCTCAGCCGCGGCCAGCAGGGCGGCGGACCGGAGGCCGCCCGCCATCCGCAGGCCCGGCGCATACAAACGCGCGAGGTAGGCCGCGTCCTCGTCCACCGGGAAGCGGTCCAGGTCCGCTGCGGTCACGCCCGGCACTGTGCCCGCCAGGACGCCGCGCGCCAGCAGCGCCCATGGCCCGGCGGCGCCCACCCCGACCAGGTTCACGCGCCCGTGCCCCTGCCGCCGCAGCGCGGCCAGCGCCTCTACTATCGCCTGCACCCGGTCCCCGAGTGGCGTCCGGTTATAGGTCGTGAAGTACCCCTTCCAGAGCGCTGCGGTTGGCGTATCCACCGGTGGCAGCGCCAGCACGCTCACCGCCGGGACTCCTCGCGCCTTCAGGGCGTCCCGTATTGCCGCAGCGGCGGCCGAGTCGCGCCCGGTGTCCGGCGCCACTACCAGAGTTCCGCTCCCGGGCGGACCACTCGCGCCCACCCCGACGTTTGTGTCCGGCAGGTGGACCCCCAGGGCGAGGAGCAGGGCGGGCGCAGCGGCGCCGGAAAACCGCCCGAAGGCGCCGCGGGCATTGTTCGGCCACCAGGCCGCCACGGTGTGCTCCCGCTCGGCCCGCAGGAAGGTCTTCAGGGAGTTGTCGTCGCGGGCGTCCGCCGGGCGCGGGTGCGCGGGCGTCCACACGCGCAGCGTCGCCGGGTCTATGTCGTCGGGCGCCTCCGGGGCGGTGGCTTCCTCTGGCCGGCGCCCGGCCAGCCAGCGGTCGAACCAGGCGTACATCGCCGCCCGGCTTTCGCGGTTGAAGTTGTGGCCGTAGTGGAACTGCCGTACTGTGGTGCGTTCGCCTGCGCCGTACAGGTCGTACACCCGCTTCAGGGCGGGGCCTTCCACGGTCGGGTTGTCCCGTGTCCAGTCGCCTGTCGCGCTGACCAGGAGCTGCGGGCGCGGCGCGGTCAGCGCGGCAATCTCCACGTTGTCGGTGCCGACGCGCAACGCGGGGCCGTTCTCACACAAACAGCCGCCCTGCATGTGCGCCGAGACCATGTTCACCGGCACGGAAACGCGCACCCGCTCGTCCACCGCCGCCAGCAGGAACGTCTGCGTCCCTCCGCCGCTTGCGCCCGTCGCGCCGATGCGCTTCCGGTCCACGTCCGGCAGGGACTCCAGGTAGTCCACGGCGCGCAGGCCGTTCCACAGTTGGAGGCCGAGCAGACTGATGCCCCAGAGCCAGGAGCCCGGGTCGCCTGCGAAGCCGTGTGACACCTGCGTGGTGTCGGCGTAGCCGGGCATGTCGTAGGCAAAGACGACATAGCCCCGGCGGGCGAGGTTCACCCCGATGGCCACCAGGTCACCCCGCCCCTCAGCGGGCGGCGCGGGCGGGGGAGCGGCGGGTGGGACGTCCGGCTGGCGCTCCAGGCGCCCCTTTGCCCAGTGTCCGTGCGGGTTTGCGATGGCGGGGAAGGGGCCTTTCCGGCCAACCGGTCGATACAGGCTGCCGCACAGGTAGAAGCCCGGCAGGGTCTCCAGCGCCACCGCCTCCACGGTGAAGTCCGGCCGCTCCACGCGCCCGGTCACGCGGGCGCGCGGCAGGGGCGGGCGCTTCTGCATCGGCCAGAGGCCGGCGCTGAAGAGGACACGCTGTTTCAGCGCAGCGGCGCGCTCCTCCCACTCCCGGCGCGTGGCGGGCGGGGAGAAGCGGTGCGGCGTGTTCAGGTCGCGCGGCGGCTCAGCGACGGCCATGGTCTCGCCTCACTCCGGCAGCGGTTTGCCCTTCGTTTCCGGGGCGAGCCAGACCCCAACCAGGCCCACCAGGTAGACGCAGGCGACGATGCTGGCGGCCGTGCGCAGCCCGGCGGCAGGGTCGCCCGGCTTGTCATACGTCTGCGCCAGCGCCCCGAGGGTGAAGGGGGCGAGGGCCGCCACGAGACGCGCGCAGTTGTAGCAGAAGCCGACACCCGTGGCGCGCAGGCGCGTCGGGAACAGCTCCGGGAAGTAGACTGCGAACGCCGAGAAGGGGGCGAGCGCACAGAAGCCGAGGATTGGCGCCCACAGGAAGGCCGTGGGCAGGTCGTGCAGGAAGCGGAACGTGCCCTGCACCGCGCCAAACGCCAGCACCAGGAACAGCAGCAGCGCCGGTCTCCGCCCGATGCGCTCGCTCAGCACGGCATAGGCGAACATGCCGAAAAGCGCGCCCACCTGCTGTGTCAGGAACACCAGGCTTGTGGTGCGCGTCATCGCTGCCTTGTCGAGGCCCAGCGGGGCGAGGGCAAGGCGGGTTAGCTCCGGCAGCCAGAAGCCCACGCCCCACAGGCCGCCTACCCCCGCCAGCGCCAGCAGCGTCCCCGCGAGGGTGTTGCGCGCGATCTGCCGTTCCCGGAACAGGCCGGGAATCGACCCGAGCGACTTGTTCTCGGTGCGCGCCGTGGCCTGCGCCTCCACCCACTGCTCCGGCTCGCGTACCACGCGCCGGATAAAGAACACCAGAACCGCCGGGAGGGCGCCCACGAAGTAGGCCCAGCGCCAGGAGTTGTCCAGACTGCTGAGGCTCAGCGTCACCACAGCGGCCATCATATTTCCCACCGCGGAGAGGGCCTGGAGCGTACCCAGTGCCATCGCGCGCGAGCGCTGCGGGAAGACCTCCGCCACCAGCGCCGCGCCCGCCGCGAACTCTCCGCCGACGCCCAGCGCGGTCATGAAGCGGCAGACGCCGTACCAGAACGGCGTATTGGTGAGGCCGGTCAGGCCGGTGAAGGCGGCGTAGATGAGGATGGTGAGCGCCATCGTCCGGGCGCGCCCGAACCGGTCGCCGATCATCCCGAAGAGGAACCCGCCGATCGCCCAGCCTACCAGGAACAGGGCGGTCATGTCGCCGCTGAGCTTGCTGGTGGCGGCGGTGAGCTGGTCTTCCGGCACGGTCGCACTCAGGATATCCCGGAGCGACGGCTGGCGGACCAGATTGAAGATGTTCTGGTCCATCGTGTCGAACAGCCAGCCGAGGGCGGAGATGGCCAGCACGACCCAGGCGTAGCGGGGGACGCCCCGGTACCAGGGCAGGCGGGCGTCGTCCGCGTCACCGTTCGGGAGCGCGCGGTCGTCAGGCGTCGGGACGTCGGCTTCGGGCGGGGGGGGCGGCACTGGGCGGCTCACGGCGTCTCGTTTCTTCTCCGGCGAAGAGACAGGTGGAATTTCGAACTAGGTTAGCCGCGCCCGCCCCTGGTTCCTGTCCCGCCCTCCGGTTCGGCCCGAAACGACGTCAGTGGCGCCCGCTGCCGCGCCCGTGGCGGCGGCGCTTGCGGACACCGAGGAAGATGAGAACCTTGTCCTCGACGCCCGGCAGGAGGTACAGGATGATAAGTGCCGCAAACAGCAGGGCGATCACCTCAAAGCGCAGGAATGGCAGGCCAGTGATCGACGGCAAGATGGACTTAAGGAAGGCCCCGATCTGGCGGCGGACATCGCCGCCCACCAGGGTGAGCAGGATCAGGCCGGTCACCAGCACCAGGAGCGCCACCCTTAGCCGCGCGGTCTGCGGAGGCACCGGAGCGGTGCGCCGCCGTCGTCGACGCCGACGGCGCACTGCCACCATAGCGGGGCCCGTAGTAGCGGCGGCGGCGGAGGTGGTGTGGGGCGAAGCGACGCCTTCCTCGGCCGCCTGCTCCGACTGCTGCATGGAGGAAGCGGACTCGCCGCTGCTCGATGTGGGGACTATCTGAGGCATCACATATTAAACACGGATGACTGCGTTGCAGTGGCACTATCCGGCGAGTGGTGCCTGCATTATAACCCATCCCCACGCCTTGCGAAACCTGGGCTTACGGCCCGATGTTCAGCCCGTTGAGGTACGCCCGCAGACTCCTTTCTGCCTCTGCCGCCTGACTACGCAGCCGATTCGCATCCGCCCGAAGCGACTGGATACGCGTCTCTTGCTGGTCCAGTTCGGCCACATAGCGCTTGTATAGAGCGGAGTCCTTGTCCAGCGCGGCCATATTCTTGCGGATGCGGTCCTGGTCGGCCTCGATGCCCTTAATCTCCTCCTGGCGCTGCGCTGCCTGCGTCTGAAGGTCCTGAACACGCTGGCGGCGCGCGACAATCTCGCGCAGGGCGTTTTTCAACTCCGCGGATACGCCCTCCGTCCGGTTCGAGTAGGCCAGGATGCGGTTCAGGTCGGTGTCCAGCAGACCGACCGCCTCCTGCGTCGGCTCCTCCGTGATGACAGTCAGCTTCTCGGTCTTCCCGGCGGGCAGGGCCAGCTCGAAGCGGTAGCGGTCGCGGGTGCGCTCCGCGGCCTCCGCCGGCTGCACCAGCTTCTGGGCCGGCGCGAACGGGTGCTCTACCAGGAGAGTTCGCGGCTTCTCGTCCTTATTGCGGAACGTGTAGGTAGTTTCGTGGCGGACGCGGCGGGTTTCGCTCAGGACGCCCTGCCGGATGGCGAGGGTCGTCTCCACTGTGCGCGTCCCCGTGCCCTGCCGCTCGCCCTCCACCCCGAGGTCCACCGCGTAGGTGATAAGGCGCGAGTCGCCGGGGGGGACGTCCTCCATGCGGGCGTCCCCGGCGTAGGTGCCGCCGTCGAACAGCGTCACCGGTCCGCCCTTCAGGTGCAGGCCGGTGTCGTTCTTGAGGCGCACGGCGTTCAGCGGGAAGCGCCCGCTGGCGTCGGCGTTGAACAGCGAGACCTTGTCGCCGCTGATGTCCTGCGCGACCACGGGGATCATGGCGGCCTGCTGCCGGGGCAGAGTCACCGGCGTCTTGACGTGGTAAGCGAACATCTCGCCGGAGCGCTCACCCTCCGCCTGCGCCATAACCCCGCTGCCGCCGCTCAGACGGGGCGCCATGTCAAAGGCCACTCCCGCCTCGGCCTCGGGCGTAACCAGGGCGCGCCCACGCGCGGGCGCTCCCCCCGGCGCGGCCGGTGCGGGCGCGGGGCGGTTCGCGGGCGCCGCCGCCTTGGCGCGCGCCACCTCTGCCGGGGGAACCACTTCTTCCTTTGCTTCCACAGCGCCCTCGGCAAGCTGGGGGTAGGGGGACGCCACTACGTCCAGCGGCACCACCGGGCGCGGGATATAGAGCGGCTGATACAGATCCTGGATAAACGACACCGGTCGCCCCGAGACCAGCGACAGGCGCACGTCCTTCCAGTCATCGTCGCTCGTGTTCTCTACCAGCGCCCAACCCTGGAGGTAAAGGGAGGACTGGCCCTCTCGGGTCCGGCCCCCCTCCCCCAGCACCAAACGGTAGCTGATCTTCCAGAGCGGGGCTTCCGTCACGTAGCCCACGCGCACGGTGCGGCGGCCCTGCCCGCTGAAGCGCAGGACCACGGAGCGCCGCTTGTCGTCGGAGCCGGTCGCCAGCAGCGACAGCGCCTCGTTGAACTCGCGGTTAATGCGCTCGTCCTTCAGCCGGATCGACTCCACCTGGTCCAGCGGCACGGAGCGCAGCCCGGCGTCGCCGAGCAGGGTCAGAGTCTCCACCGTCGTCGTGGTCTCGCCGACCGTCTGCTGCTTGCTCTCCACGCCGACGATGCGTCCGTCGATGGTCTTGCCGTTCGTGGTGTGAACGCTGGCCGGAACGCCGCGCAGCCGGTTCAAAAGCTCTGCCCGGCTGATCGGCTCGGTGACATCCACCGCGAACGACTGCAGTGCCCGCCCGATGGGGTCGCGCGTGCCATAGATGGCGGGCTGCACCGTGCCCTTCTCGTCCAGTAGCACCAGCGACTTCAGGATGTCGTTCACCTGCGCCGTGCGGAACAGGAGCGGCACGGCGGCGTCGCCGTTCACCTCCCCCTCCCGCAACGTGTATGAGACGCCCGACGAAAACAGCGTCACCGCCTTCACCGGCAGCGGCACTGGCGCGTCCGCCGTGGCCTGCGCCCGCACCGGCGCGGCGGGGGCGGCAAGGAGGGTGGCAACGGCGGCGAGGAGGACGAAGCCCTCACCCCCGGGTACCCTCCGGGTGCCTCTCCCGCGGCGGTAGAGGGGTGCCTGGC
>CALEKU010000093.1 GCA_937902745.1 uncultured Armatimonadota bacterium | reverse complement strand
GGCAAGCCGCGCCCCGCCGCCGGGACCGCGCCCGGCGCCCCACCCCGCCCCGCGGCATCCGGCACGACCGCCTCCCCGAACGAGCAGGCCGCGCGCCTGGTGCAGCAGGCGCAGGCTGCGCTGGTTCGGATGAAGTTTGTGGAGGCGCGCGACCTGGCGCAGCAGTCGCTCCGCATTCGTCGCTCCGCGGAGGGCTACGAGGTGCTGGGGGACGTTTATCGCCTCCAGGGGCGCAGCGACGAGGCGATGAACATGTACACCATGTCGCTCCAGCTCAACCCGCGGCAGCCGCGGGTGCAGGAGCGACTGGAGCGCCTCGCCCGGTCGGCGGCAGGCAACGCGGGGCGGACGCGCACCGAGCGGCGCTTCGACACCTCCCACAACAGCCCCTACCCCTCGGGCGGCGCTGTGGCCGCGCCGCGTATGAACATGGGCGCCGTGCGCGATGACAAGCGCCCGCTGGCGCTCCTGCTGGTCGGCGTCGTGGGCTACAGCCTGGTGTTCTTCCTGGTGCTGTATCTGGCCTTCTATGGCACGGAGGCGCCGCTGCGCCCGCTGGTGCCGCTGCCCTTCCTGTCCGGGTGGAACGCCGCCCTGCTCACCGTGCTTCCCCTTTCGGCGCTCATCCTCGGGGCGACGATGGCGATCACGCAGGCCATCCGGCGCGTCGAGGACGAACTGGTCTTTGGTGTGGGCGGAGGGCACAACCCGGTGCCGATGGGCGTGCTCCTCCTCGTGCTGTCGCTGTTCTCGTTCTGGGCGGCGGCGCTGCTGCACCTCATCCTGTCCGCGCTGCAGGAGGCGCGCGTGGACTCCATCCTGCGCGTCTTCGGGGCTGTGGCGGCGCTGGTACTGATGTTCACGGCGCTTTACGAACCGGCCCGGACCCAGGTATTCTTCTTCGGGGGCAACCTGGCCTTCCTGTCGTTTGTCTTCGGTTGGTTCCTGGGCGATATCTTCCGCCCGGACCTTTGAGAAAGGATTTGAGGACATGAGTACGGACTCGCTGACGCGGCGGACGTTCGTCGCGAGCAGCCTGGCGGCGGGGTTTGCCGCCGCGGTGCAGCCCGTTTCTGCGGACACCATCACCACCGATGCACAGGGGCTGACGGCGGGTGAAGTGAAGATCAAAGGGCCGGACGGCGTGGAGTTTCCCGCCTACCGCGCCATGCCGGAAAAGGGCGACAAGTTCCCGACCGTGCTCGTGGTGCAGGAGATTTTCGGCGTCCACGAGCATATCAAGGACGTCTGCCGCCGGTTCGCCAAGCGTGGCTACTTCGCGGTCGCGCCGGAGTTGTACGCCCGGCAGGGGGACGTTTCGAAGGTCACGGACTTCCGCCAGATCATGAGCGATATCGTCTCGAAGGTCCCGGACAAGCAGGTAATGGGCGACCTCGACGCCACGGTTGCCTACGCGAAGTCCACGGGCAAGGCCGACACGGGGAAGCTCGGCATCACGGGCTTCTGCTGGGGCGGACGTATCGTCTGGCTGTACGCTGCCCACAACCCGAACCTGGACGCGGGCGTGGCCTGGTACGGCCGCCTGACCGGGCAGCCGAGCGACCTGCAGCCGAAGCATGCGGTGAATGTCGCGAAAGACCTCAAGGCGCCGGTGCTGGGCCTCTATGGCGGCCAGGACAACGGCATCCCGCTGGACACCGTGGAGCAGATGCGCGCGGCGATCAAGGCGGCGGGTGGCAAATCCGAGATCGTGGTCTACCCGGATGCCGGTCACGGCTTCCACGCAGACTACCGCCCCTCCTACAACGAAAAGGCGGCGCTGGACGGCTGGCAGAAGCTCCTCGCCTGGTTCAAGCAACACGGGGCGGCCTGAAGCGGCTCTCCCCTCCGACCCACGACCACAAAGGAAACGAACTCATGGTACGAACGGCGGATGCGCAGTGGAACGGCGACCTGAAGGGCGGCAACGGGACGATGCGCCTCGGCAGCGGTGCGTTTGAGGGTAACTTCTCCTTCAAGTCGCGCATGGAGGACGGCGCGGGCACCAATCCGGAAGAGCTCCTCGGCGCGGCGCATGCGGGCTGCTTCTCCATGGCGCTGGCGGCCACGCTCTCCGGCGCGGGCTTTGTGCCCGAGAGCGTGGTGACCCACGCCAAGGTCCATGCCGGCCCCGTAGAGGGCGGCTTCGCTATCTCGAAGGTGGAGCTTCAGACGCAGGTCAAGGTCGCGAACATCGAAGCGCCGATGTTCTTTGAACTGGCCGAGCAGGCGAAGAAGAACTGCCCGGTGAGCAAGGCGCTCACGGGCGTGGAAATCACCCTTGATGCCAAAATGGTCTAGGCGCCGCACCCTGCCGGCGCTCGCCGGTCTTCTCCTGCTGGGCGCGGCGGCGGCGGCGGTATCTGCCGCCGCCGCGCCCGGTCAGTCCCCCGATGCTCAGGCGCCACCGGAGCCTGAGCCGTTCGTGTTGCCCGCCCCGCCGCCCTCCGCCACGGGCAAGGGCACCGTCACTCTGCGCCTGGCGAAGGTCTCCCAAAAGCCGGACAACAGCTTCGAACCTACGGTCTGGCTGAAGCAGAACGGCCTTTCCCTGCCAACCTACGTCGTGCCGAACGAGAACAGGGGAACAGCCGGGAACCTTCCCGAGGGGGTGCCGACCACCTTCCGGGGTGGCGTGCTTGTCCAGGCGATCAAGAGCGGCGCCCGAACGCTGCTGGTCTACGGCCCGAACTTCTACACGGGGCGTTATGTGGTCGGCTGGGACGTGGAGAAGGGGCAGGCACGCTACGCCCTGGACTTCGGCGCGTACGCGGCGCCGACCCCGCGCGGCGGGGTGACCCCGCTCCCGGTCGTGTTCGCCCGCGAGGACACGGACGGCACGCTGTATGTCGCCACGGCGCTGAACGGCTACGCCTCGGAGGCGCGCGGGCGCACCGGGTACGTTACTGCGCTGGAGCCGAAGACGGGCAAGGTCCGGTGGCACAGCGCTCCGCTCGTCGCCAACGCCTCGACGTTTGAGCTGGTCGGGGACGCCGTGGTCTGTGGGTACGGCTTCACCAACGAAAAGGATTACCTCTACCTTCTCAACAAGAAGACGGGCCGCACCGCGACGCGTATCCCGCTAAAGACCGGACCCGAGATTATCCTGCGCAAGGGGGACCGCGTTTTCGTGAAGTGCTACGACGTCAATTACGTCTTCGCCATCAAGTGAGCCGCGAAACCGGGAACGAACGGCGTACCCGGGTATATCCATAGTATGAGACACACAACCATCACGCGATTATTAGGCGCCGCGGCGGTGGTGACGCTGGCCGCGGGCGCAGGGCTCGCACAGGCGACCCGGCCGGGGGCGATTCCCCTCCCGATGCCGAAGCCGATTACCCTGCCCCCTCTGCCGCGGCCAATTCCGATGCCCGACCTGACGCTCCCGGCGCGGCAGCACGCGGCGTTCCAGCGCCAGGCCGCGAACAACGCTGCTGCGGGCGCGGCGTCGAGCCGGTCGCTGAACGCCTGGGTGCAGCAGAACCAGCTTTACCTGCCGAACACTACCACCGTAATCGGCGGCGGACTGCCGGGCGCGTTCCCTGCGTGCCTTCCGGGGACGTACAACGGCTTTCCTCTGCGCCGCGTCTTCTACCCCACCTTGTGGACCGCAGTGGGCGTCTATGGGACCAGCGCAAGCATCCCGCGCTACCTGGCGGGCGTGGACACGCAGACGGGCCTGCCGCGCTACTTGCTGGACCTGCAGGGGCTTGGCGGCGCGCAGATATTGGGAGTGCAGGGTTTCGGCAACATCCTGTACGTCTCGTACCTGAAGCCGGGTCTGCTCCACTCCGGCGCGGTGATGGCGTTCGACCTCACCAGCGGCGGCATCCTGTGGAACAGCCCGGGCCAGATCGCAAATATCGAATCGTTCGCCGTCCTGGGGAACTACCTGGTAACCGGGTGGGCCGGCGGCAGCACCAACTACCTGTACATCCTGAACCGGAACACGGGCGCCGTGGTGCAGCGCGAGGTACTGTCGGGTGCGCCGCAGTACATCCTGCCGCGCGGGCGGAGCGTGTACGTGCGCTGCCGCGACGGCGGTGAGTTCCGCTTCAACCTGCGGTAAGCAGCTCGCCGGTCAGCCGCGACGCAGGTTCTGGATGGCGTAGGCGAAGTCGGCGGCGGTGAGGGCGCGGGGGCCGCCCTCGTCCTTGATACGGATGAGCGCCTGGAAGCCCGCCTCGTTCACCAAGGCGCGCAGGTCGGCGCCGCTGAACCCCACAGTGGCGTCCGCGAGGGCGGGCAGATCCACATCCGCGTGGACGCGGGCACGCCGGACCATGAGCCGCAGCATGGCGAGGCGCCCCTCCGCATCCGGCAGGGGGATCTCGATCTGACGCGACAGGCGACCGCCCCGGATGAGCGCCGGGTCCAGCATGTCCGGGCGGTTCGTCGCCGCGATCACAAACACCCCCCGGTTCTGCACCAGACCGTCCATCTCGTGCAGGAACTGGTTCACCACCTTGTCGGAATACAGGTGGATGCCCCCGCCACGGGTCGGCACCAGCGCGTCCACCTCGTCCAGAAAGATGACCGACGGGGCGTGTGCGCGGGCATCCGCGAACAGCCGCTGGACGCTCTTTTCGCTCTCCCCCACCCACATCTGGTTCACCTCGGCGGCGCTGGTGGTGTAGAATCGCGCCCGCGTCTGAGCGGCGAGGATGCGGGCAACGGTGGTCTTGCCGGTGCCCGGAGGGCCGTAGAGCAGGAGGCCAGTCGGCGGCTCGATGCCCAGCGCGCGGGCCTCTGCGGGGTCCTCCAGAACGAGCTGCAGTTGCCGCAGTTCGCGCTTCGTGCGCGCGGGCAGCACGATGTCGTCCCAGTTGAGTGGTCGGTTCGGGTCGTCCGCCTCAGCGGGGGTCGCGCGCTCCGCCTGTTGCTCCCGTCGCGCCGCCCCGACTTCCAGCAGGCGCTGGAGTGCATAGTACTCCTCGTTGCCTGGGTCCAGCCGGGTCGCGCGGCGGGCGGACTCCAGCGCTGCCTCGTTCTCGCCCAGGTACCGGAGCGCCTGCGCACGCCGAAAGTGCGTATCCGCAAAGTCCGGAGCGAGCGCGAGCGCCGCGTCGAAGTGAGACAGCGCCTGGCGCATCTCCTGGCGGTACTGCTCGATCCACTCGGTCTGGCCGAGCGCACGGGAGGTGGCCACGGCGGCGAGGCCGAGGAGCGCCATCAGGACATCGGTGCCGGGCGGGACCTGGTCTTCGCGGACGCTCATGGCGCGCGGCAGAATCGCCTCTCCGCGCCGCAGGTGCAGAAGGCCGCGCGTGTAGTGCAGCTCCGCCTCGGGTGTCAGCGCCCGCTGCGGCGGCTGCGAGGAGGGCGGCGGCAGGGGAGAGGCGCCGTTGCTCATTCGCTCCCCCCCGGCGCGCGGACATCGGGAGAGCGCCGCGTCCAGAGCGGCGACAGGCCCAGCACGAGCCCCAGAGCAGCGTAGGCAGCCAGCACCGCCCCGGGTCCGAGGCGCTTTTCGAAATTCGGTTTCAGCCTCTCGGGGAAGACGTGGTAGTCCAGCAGGTAGACGAGGCCAGTCGCGGCAGCCCCGGCGAGGAGCGACTGCGGAAAGGCGACCTTGCCCGCCACCATGTCGTACAGCGCCCCCCAGGTGACCACCGCGCTGGCATTCAGCCCCAGGCCGGCCAGCGTTTCGCGCGGGACGAATCCATCGGGGTTCACCGGGCGGTCGCCGTAGATCATGTGCGCGATGTCGTTGAACGGGGTCCATGCCGAGCCCTGCTGAGCCCGTCCGAACGCGGCGATCACCGCAGTGGTCGCCACCGCCCCCAGCGCGCCGGTCACCAGCCCTCCGAGGACGCGGCGGTCCCCGCCCCTGTCGCTTGCCATGGCCTATTGTACCTGCTGGAACCCGCCGGGCGTTCCGCAGATCACATCGCCTGACGGACCTGCGCGAGAAGGCGCTCTACCTGGTCTTTCACGAGCGCCAGCGCCTCCTCCAGGGCGGGTAGGTCCGCGGCGTCGATCGCGCTCACCTTGATCTCGTTCAGCGTGTTCGGGATGCGCTGCGCGATACCGACGATTCCCCGGCTCGCCGTGAACGGCGCGGGCTCGTCCAGATTGGCGTACGGTCCGCCGTCATAAGCGCCCGCATAGTACTCGCTCTCGGTCAACTCGCCCCGGGCGCGCGCGCTCCCCGCGCCGCTTCGCCCCCCGCCGAAGCGGGCCAGGTCGCCTGCCGTCGCGCTCATGATCTCGTCGCGGGCGTCCGGGTTGTCCCGCAGTGCGCGGGCGAACTTCGCTGTGTCCTCCGACGAGAGCTTCTCGGCCTTGATCTTCTCCGCAAGCTGCTCCTGAAGCTCCGGGTGGTCGTTAAGCTGCCGCAGGAAGCGCCCGTGCTTTTCGGTCAGGTTGCCGTCCGCGGGCCGGTTCGGCGACGAAACAATCTGCTCCCCGATACTCTCCGGTAGCTCCAGCAGGTCCAGCAGGTAGCCCACTGCCCGCTCGGAGATGCCCAGGCGTACGGCGACCTCCTTGTTCGTCGCACCCAGGCTCTCCTTGAGGGCCGTGATGGCACGCGCCTTATCGAGCGGGGCCAGATCCTCGCGCTGAAGGTTCTCGATAAGCTGCTCGGTGGTCTTCGCGGAGATATCGCCCGGAGGCTCGGAGCGGACGATGCAGGGAATATCGTACAGGCCCGCCAGCTGCGAGGCGCGCCAGCGCCGCTCGCCGGTCACGATGCGGAAGCCGTCCACGCCTTCGAGCGGCGTGACGGTGATCGGGTTAAGGACACCGTGCTGGCGGATCGAGTCGGCAAGCCCGGCGAGGGCGGCATCGTCGATGGCCTTACGGGGCTGTTCGGGGTCTTCGACGATCCGGGTGACTTCTATGCGTCGCAGTTCCATGGTGGGCAATGATTCCAGGGGGCGGATGAAGAGAATACGCGTGTTTGCCCAATTATAGCGACCTGTGACGCCCGCTGTCAACGTCGTCCGGCGCGGGCCGCCACCGTGCTATAATCACGGCAGAAAGGCCGCCATGCCCGACCCGAAGCCATCGCCTGCATCGTCCGCCCCACCCGCCGCCCTCGCCCGGTACGCTCCCGCGCTCCTCTTCGCGCTGGCGCTGGCGCTGCGCCTGTATGGAATTACCTGGGCGCTCCCGGAGCAGAACCGCGTGTTCTCCTACCACCCGGATGAGTCGGTGGTCGTGGGCTACTCGCTGGCGGTGAACCCGTTCGCCCTGCAACTGGACCCCGGGTTCTATAACTACGGCTCCCTGTCGCTGCTCATCAACTCGATCGCTCTACAGATTGGGCGCGCGATCGGCTTCAGCGGCGAAGGCCCCGGCTCTGGTGTCCCCTCCGGCGGCGACCTGCTGATCGCGCGCTTTGTGACCGCACTGCTCGGAGCGGGGACCTGCCTCTTCCTGCTCGCCACGGGTCGCCGGCTGTACGGCCCGGCCGCGGGTGTCGTCGCGGCGCTTCTGTATGCGGTCGCGCCGCTCGCGGTGCAGCACGGGCACTTCGCCACGGTGGACGTCCCCGCGACCTTCTGGGTGGCCGGGAGCCTGTACTTTGCGGCCCGCTACCTGACGGCCGAAACTCTGCGCCCGCGCGACCTTCTCTGGGCGGGCCTGTGGGCGGGCCTTGCCGCCGCCGCCAAGTACAACGCCCTGCTGGTGGTGCTGGCGGGCGGTGCGGCGTGGCTGCTGCGTCGGAATGAGGCGGGGCAGCGCGGCCCCACCTCCGGCCTCGCCCTGCTGGCCGCTGCCACGCTTGGCGGGTTCCTCCTCGGCTGCCCCGGCGCCCTGCTCAACCCGTCGGCCCTTATCGCGGGGGTTTCGTACGAAGCGGCGCACGTGCGCGAGGGGCATGGGGACGTCTTCGTGCAAACGCTCCCCGGCTTCATCCACCACATCGTCGTGAACCTCCGCTGGGGCCTGGGAATAGTTCTCGCCGTAGGCGTGATTGTGGGCGTGGTAATGGGCATCGTGCGCCGCCGTCCGGCGGACCTGCTCCTGTTCGCGTTCGCGCTCCCGTACTATGTCCTGATTGGCCTCGCCGCGGTGAAGTTCGCGCGCTACACGCTGCCCCTCTTTCCGCCGCTCCTGCTCCTGGCCGGTGCGCTGGTGGTCCCCCGCACGGATCGCCCGGCCGCAGCGGCCGCGGCGCGCCCGTGGCAGCTACTGCTGGCAATCGGCGGCGCGTACGCCCTGCTGCTCTCGCTGGCCCTGGATTCTGTGATGGCGCAGCCGGACACGCGCGACCGTGCCGCGGCCTTCCTGCGGGAAAAGGGCTTTGCCTCCGTCGGCTTCGCAACCGGCCCATGGTTCTACTCCCCGCCGCTTGGCCCGCTCTTCGCCCATCCGAACCCGGGCGCAGCGCGGGAGAGCGCACTGGCGGTGGAATCGCCCCGGTGCATCCCCGCGGGCGCGCCGGAGACGGGGCCGGACGGGCGAACGCGCGTTGCGCCCCAGGACTGGCCGGTTGGCCTCCTCACCACCGAGAGTCCCGACGCAACTGTGCTCAGCGAGTTGGAGTACACCGACCCGCTGCGCCTGGGCAAGCCGGATGCCCGCGCCTTCCTGGACGCGGCGAAGGAGATGTACCCGAACCGCGAGGTCTTCACCAAGCCGGTGCAGGTCTTCGGCATCCCGCTGGCGAACAGTAGTGTGGGGCCAGACGGGCTGCCGGCCCAGCCGCTCCCCCACGACATGCTCTATACGAACCCCGCGACGGTGGTACTCTACGAATGACCGCGAAAGATCGCATCCTGGTTGCCCTCGACGTTCCCACGGCGGACGACGCCCTGACGCTGGCCCGTGCGCTCTCGGGCAGGGTCGGTGGCGTAAAAGTCGGCCTGGAGTTGGTGAACGCCGCCGGCTTCGACATCTTCGACCGGCTCACGGAGGCGGGCGCAGGCCGCATCTTCTACGATGCCAAGTTCCACGACATTCCGAACACCGTGGCGGGCGCGGTGCGCGCGGCGGCGCGGCGTGGCGTCTGGATGGTGAACGTTCACGCGTCCGGCGGCGCGAAGATGCTGGAGGCGGCGCGCGAGGCCGCGAACACCGTGGACAGTCCCCCACTGCTCATCGGTGTGACCGTGCTGACAAGCATCAGCGAGGGCACTCTGAACGGGGACCTGCGCGTCCCCGGCACGGTCGCAGAGCAGGTAGCGCACCTTGCCCGGCTGTCCCAGACGGCGGGGCTGGACGGCGTGGTGGCCTCGCCCCATGAGGTGCGGCTCATCCGTGAGACGTGCGGCCCGGACTTTGTCAGCGTGATCCCCGGGGTTCGCCCTGCGGGCGTCGCGGCGGACGACCAGGCGCGTATCGCAACGCCCGGGGACGCTGTGCGCGCCGGGGCGCACTACCTGGTGGTCGGCCGGGCTATTACCCGCGCCACCGACCCCGCCCGCGCCGCCGAGGAGATCGCCATCGAGATTGCTGCCGCCGAGGCGCAGGCCGATGCCCCGCGCATAGCGTAGTTCCGCCGTGGACTGAAGTCCCGGCTTCCGTGATTCAAGTCGGCCTCCGCCGACTCCGGTCTACGGGGGCGGCTACGGGTAATCCGTAACCGCCATGGATAACCGGAGCCCGCACCGACGAAGCGGAGCTTCGCTCGCGCAGGCGGGCTTGAATCTCGGAAGCCAGGACTTCAGTCCACGGCGGGCAGGAGCCGGCTACCAAGCCACCCACCGCCCACAATGTGGCAGATAGTTCACACGCAAGGAGAAACCCTTTGGCTTCCAAATTAGCCGTCCAGATGTACACCGTGCGCGACCATACGTCCACCGAGGCGGAACTGGCGGAGACGCTCCAGAAGATCGCCGCCATCGGCTATCCGGCCGTGCAGTTCTCCGCCGTACGGGCCATGGACGGCGAGTCCCCCGCCGTAGATGCGAAGACGGCGCGCAAGATGCTGGACGATAACGGCCTCCGCTGCGTCGCCACGCACCGCTCCTGGGAACGTCTTGCGAACGCCACGGAGGACGAGATCGCGTTCCACCAGACCCTCGGCGCGACGTACACCGCCATCGGCGGCATCCCGAAGGAGTACGGCGATCAGGGCGCGGACGGCTACCGTCGGTTCGTGGCGGACGCGGTCCCGGTGGTCGCGAAGCTGAAGGAGGCCGGCATCGGCTTCGGCCACCACAACCACGCGCACGAATTTATCCGTATCGCCCCCGGCGACCCGACCACGCTCTACGACATCCTGATCGAGGAGGGCGGGCCGGACTATCTGCTGGAGGTAGACGTCTACTGGGTGTGGCATGCGGGCGTGGACCCGGTGCAGCTCATGGAGCGCTGCAAGGGCCGGGTGCCGTTCATCCACCTGAAGGACAAGGAAGTGGTGGCGAAGGACGGACCCGTTATCGCCGCCATCGGCGAGGGCAACCTGCCGTGGAACACCATCCTCCCCGCCTGCGAGGCGGCGGGCGTGGACTGGTACGCCGTGGAGCAGGACACCTGCCGCCGCGACCCGTTCGACTGCCTGAAATCCTCGTTCGACTTCCTGACCGCGAAGGGGCTATGATGCGGGGCTAGGCGGGAGATTCGTCCCGGCCCAGATAAACGCCATGCCGAGCATCTCGACCAGCAATGCGCAGACGACGGCGAACTGACGGGCGAACGTCTCTTCGTCCTGCATCATTGGGTCGGACTCCCGCCACCAGGGCCACAGGATCTTCGGCAGCGGGCGCTTGAGGGCGGCGTAGAACGCCGTCAGGCCCCCGAATATCAATGCCAGCCCGATGGAGATCTGGAGCGGATCGTGCATTCAGTCCCTTCCGAACGGTGCGCTCGTGGTGCTTGCCGTATTGTAGCATGCTGACCTCTACGTTTATCCACGTCCCCGGCGTCGGCGCGGCCACGGAGAAGCGATTGTGGGCGCAGGGTATCCGCTCGTGGGCGGATGCCCTCGCCGCCTCGCCGTCGGACCTGCGCCTGACCGCGGCGCAGCGCGCCCTGCTGGTGCCCACCCTGGAAGCCTCGCAGTGCGCGCTGGAGGCGCGGGACCACGCCTGGTTCGCCCGGCACCTACCGTCGTCCGAACACTGGCGCGCAGTCCCCGAATTCATGGACCGCATCGGGTTTCTGGACATCGAGACCAACGGCGGGTTCCGGCCCGACGACATCACGATCATCGGCGTGTACGACGGCGAGGAGAGCCGCATCTACGTCAAGCACCGCGACCTGGAGCAGTTCGAACAGGACGCCGCGCGCTACTCGCTGTTCGTGACCTACTTCGGTACCGGGTTCGACGTCCCGTTCCTGCGCCGCCGCTTCCCCGACCTGCCGTTCGACCAGCTGCACATCGACCTCTGCCCCGCTCTGCGCCGCCTCGGCTACAAGGGCGGCCTGAAGGCCGTGGAGGGAAAGCTTGGCATCAACCGTCCTCCCGAAGTGGACGGACTCGACGGCTGGGATGCCGTTCGCCTCTGGCGCGCCTGGCGGCGCACCGGCGACGCCGACGCCCTCAACCTCCTGCTGGCCTACAACCGCGAGGACATCGAAAACCTCGCCCTCCTCCTCGCCTTCGCCTACGGCCGCCTCAAGGCCGCCTCCGGCTATCCGATGTAAGGGATAAAATAGGCTGAGGGTACCTATGCCGCTAACGATCACTCTGGAACCGGAGTGGATCACGGAACTGGGCGACACCTCCCTGACGGAGGGAACGGAGGTCTGCTGCACGTTTTTCGACGGCCGTGATAGTCGCCTCGAACGCGCCAAGGCGCGGAAGCGTGAGTTGCCGTGATCGAAAGGCCGGTAGCGCGGCGCCATTGCCGCGCCGGGTGGATCAGCCGCCGCGCGGCGGGTCCTCGCCCTCGGGCTGGATGATACGGACGCCGCGCTGCCAGGTGGCGTAGGCGTAGCCCCACTGGAGCAGGACGCTCAGGCGGTTGCGGAAGCCGACCAGGTACATCAGGTGGATGAACAGCCACATGAGCCAGGCCAGGAAGCCGCTGAGTCCGAAGACGTGGAAGTCGGCGATCGCCTTCTTCCGCCCCAGGACGGCCATGTTGCCCTTGTCGAAGTAGCGGAACGGCTCCGTCTCCTCGCGGTACAGACGGTGGAGAATGTTCTTCGCCGCGACGCGTCCGCCCTGGATGGCGCCCTGCGCGACCGCGGGAACGGGCTTGCCATCGCCATAGGTGGTGGCGGCGAGGTCGCCGGCCACGAAGATCTCCGGGTGGCCCGGCACGGACAGGTCTGGGTTGACGAGGACGCGGCCGGCGCGGTCGAGCGGCACGCCCAGGAACTTCGCCAGAGGGGACGCCGCGTTTCCCGCCGCCCAGATGACGGTCTTCGATTCGATCCGCTCGCCGGACTTCAGGGTGACACCGTTCTCGTCCACATGGGTGACGAGTTCTCCGGTGCGGATGCGGGCGCCCAGTTTCTCCAGATCGCGCTTCGCCACCTCCGACAGTTTCTCTGGAAAGCCGGCGAGGATGCGCGGCCCGGCCTCCACGAGAATCACGCGAATATCGCCCGCATCGATGTAGCGGTAGTCGCTCCGCAGGGACCGCTTCGCGATCTCGGGCAGGACGCCGGCCAGTTCACAACCGGTCGGCCCGCCGCCGACGATGACGAAGGTCAGATAGGCTTCCCGCTCACGGCGCTCCCACTCCTCCTGCTCCGGGCTCTTCGGCGCAGCGTCGGTCGCGTGCTCGATAGCGATGCGCTCCGCCTCCTCGAACGCCTCCAGGAACCGCTGACGGACGTTCAGGGCGTCCTTCAGGCTCTTAAGGCCCGGGGCGTGCTTCTCCCATTCGTCGTGCCCGAAGTAGGAGTGGCGCGTCCCCGTGGCCAGGATCAGGCAGTCGTACGGCAGGGCGGCGCCGTCCGTGAGGTGGACGGCCCGGTGGTCCGGGTCGATGCTGCCAACCTCGGCCATGACCACGCGGACGTTGTCCTGGTTCCGGAGAACCTGCCGGATCGGGCTGCTGATGTCGCTGGGAGCGAGCGCCGCCGTCGCCACCTGGTACAGAAGCGGTTGGAAGACGTGGTGGTTGGTCCGGTCGACCACGGTCACGTCCACCGGCTTGCTCCGGAAGACCTTGGCCGCCTCCAGTCCTGCGAACCCGCCGCCGATGATGACGACCTGCGGGCGCTCTGTCGGGCGGGGCCGGCGCGATCGAACCGGAACCGGCTCTGCTTGCGCCGCCGCTGCTGCTGCTGC
>CALEKU010000092.1 GCA_937902745.1 uncultured Armatimonadota bacterium | reverse complement strand
TCACGAAGATGTCGCCCTTTACCACCACCGCGATCTGCTCGCCGTCGGGCGTCGCTGCCATCTCGGTAGCGTTCCCGGTCAGCGTCTCCACCACGAGATCATTGCGCTTCTCATCGGTCGCCACGGCAAGCGGCACGTCGCGCGTTACGGCGTTTGGCGTGTTCAGCGCCACAGTGGCGATCCGGTCGCCGACCTCAAAGGCCGCCCGGCTGCCGTCCGCCGAGACCGTGGGGTTGCGGACGCCATCGCCCTTGTAGCGGGTAATCTGGACCGGCCCGCCGCCCGAGATGCTCTGCCGGTACAGGTTGTAGGTGCCGTCCCGCTCGGAGACGTAGAGCACGCTCTTGCTGTCCGGCAGCCACAGGGGCCACAGATCCTGCCCCTCAAAGGTGGTGAGTCGGCGGAACTGCTTCGTGGCGAGTGTATAGACCCAGATATCGGCGTTCGCCGAGCCGCGGTAGCCCCGCCGGGACCAGTCACCTGAGCCGCGCGCGAACACCAGATGCTTTCCGTCCGGCGAGAGCGCCCCGGTCAGCAGGTTCGAGATCGCCAGCAGCGGCTTCGGGCGGCCCGGCTTCCCGCCGGTCGCCTTCACGGTGTAGAACGCCGGGCCGCGCCGCTGCAGCTCGCGCCGGGCGGTGACCAGCACGGTGCTGCCGTCGCCCGACCAGGCCTGCAGGGTGCTGCCTCCGGAGTAGTAGGTCAGACGCTCCGTTTCTCCACCGTCCACCGGCATTACCAGCACATCGTTCTGGCCGTAGCGGTTGGAGTTGTAGGCGATGCGCTTACCGTCCGGCGAGAACGTGGCGCGGCGCTCATAGGCCGGGTGTGCGGTCAGGCGGCGGGCGCGGGCGCTTCCGTCACTCGGCGCGCTCCACAGGTCGCCCTGGTAGGAGAACACCAGAGTCTTGCCGTCCGGCGAGAGCGCCGGGTAGCGCGGCATCGCGACAGAGGAATCGGCGGCGGGGACGGAGGCGGGTGCGGCGGCGAGAGGTGAAAGGGTCAGAAGTCCAAGCGTCGCGGCGGCGAGCGGAAGGCGGGCGCGCCGCCGCAGGCGCGAGGACGGGCGGGGTAGGGACATCGGCAGACGAACGCTCCTTAGCTGCATGCATCAACGGGGGTATTACTTCAGGATACCACTAACTGGCTGCGGCGGGGAGAAGCATTGTGCTGTTGTATGGCTACGGACGTCAATAGCAGCCAAGACTAATCGCCACGTGCTTTGAGGTAGCTCAGTACGAAAGCCAGCGTTTTGTTCTGCGGGTGACGGCGCGCGAAGTCGACCCAGCCTTGGCCTGATTCGTTGTGTCTGCGATAGTCCGCGCCCCGCTCCAGGAGCAGAGATATCGTCTCCGCGTCCGTGCGTAAGCAGGCCGTCATCAGCGGTGTCGTGCCGTCCTCCGCGTCTGCGTTGACTTCCACACCGGCGTCCAGCAGCAGGCGAACGACATCCGCGACCTCCGGGCTGTCCGTGGCATTCTGAACCGCTCGGAATAGAAGGGGTATCTGATCCCGTTGTTGGAGTTCCGCCCCGTGCCGCAGCAGTTCCCGCAATGCCGCAGCAGTTCCCGCAATGCCGCAGCGTTTCCCCAATGGACGGCGTTCGTCAGCGCAGCCAGGTCGGGCGACACGCCCGATTCCAACGTCAGGCGCAGACGGGCGATATTGGGGGATCTGCCGCTCACCATATCTTCCAGGCGTAGTGCCTTCTGTTTTATAGAACGGAGTAGTTTCTGCTTCACCGGTTCGGCATCGGCCCCGGCAGCGATCAGGTCTCGAACGATTTCCGGGTTCCCGCTCCCGACTGCCTGAGACAGGGGAGGATGCCAGTCGTGACGCCCAACATGGTTCGGATCGGCACCCCGCTCTAAGAGAAGGCGCACCAGTTCCGGGTAGTTGTTGCGGCAGGCAAGACAAAGAAAAGTCTCCTCCTTGGCCTCATCGGGGCGCAAGCCAGCGTCTAAAGCCTTCCGAAGCAGCCCGAGATCGCCCCGCCGAACCGCGTATTCGGCAGGCGCGACCACATCGACCCAGCGCCGTGCCGCTGTGTCGTGCGTGTACCGGCGCGAATGCCGAAGGTCGGCCCCTGACTCTATCAGTGCGGTGAAAGCCAGGGCTGAGCGGGTTTCGATAGCCCGGTCCAGATAATGTTGGCCTGCGCGATCAACCCTGTTGAGGTCGGCTCCTAACTCTGCCAGAGTTCGAACGGCCACGTTCTCACAGGACCCACGGCCAACCGTCGCTTCCAGGGGGGGTACCTCTTCCGGGGTCGGCGTGTTGACATCCGCCCCGGCTTCGGCCAGTCGGCGCAGGAACCGGTCATCGCCGTTGGAAGCGCACACGATGGTGGCCATCACGACGGGCGTACTTCGCAGCCCCTCTTCTGTAACGTCCACCGGGATCAGACTGGTCTTCCCGTCGTAGACGTAGATCGCGTTGATATCGTGTCCCTCGCTCAGCAGACGCTCAAACATCGGATAGTCATGGCTGGCTATCGACTCATACAGGGACATCGGGACGATTCCTGCTCCCTCTGTGAGGTCAAAGGACGCTGACAGAGGGAGGCGTGGCGTAGTCGGACCAAACGGCGGGGAGGGCGGCAGCGCGGGTGTCGCCGTGGTGGACAAACACGCGGTAGCGGAAGGTGATCGTTTCGCCCTCCGGAGTGACCAGGACGCCCGCGTTCTTGTCGCTCTTCTTCGCCGGGTCGAACTCGTGCAGGCCGAACGCGTTCGCGGCGAACAGCCCGTAGGAGCGGACGTGCCAGGGGGTGGGGTGGCGCGGGTTCGTCGGGTGGTCGAGGATGGCGATGCCGACCGTACGCCCCTCCACCGGCCCGGTGTAGTCCACCCACGGGGCGGTCTTGCCCCAGGTGGCGTCCTGCGTCTGCCCCGCGGCGTTCTCGATGCGCCCTTCGGCCTTTTTGTCCTTGCCGGCGTCCGCGCGCAGGGAGTCGGCCACGCGCACGGCGAACGTCCCCTCCTTCGTGTCGCCCCAGCGCAGCGGCCCGCCTACCGCGCGCACGGTCACGTCGAAGTCGATCAGGTACCCACCACGCACGGGGAAGAGACGGATGTCGCGCACGTCCTCGGCTATCTTCTTACCGTCCGCGGTGACCCAGTCGGTGCGGGGCCGCAGGCGGGCGTACAGGGGGCCGCTCCGTACCGCGTCGTAGCCGGTGTGGACGGTGCTGCCCTTCCCCTTGCCCTCGGTCCAGAAGTCGGCGCCGTTCATGTCGCCGTGGGCGAACCACAGGCCGCGGTGGTGAGGGTGGTCGCGCGTTTCGCCGGGAACCGTGGCGTCTACCGGCCAGCGGCGGACCACCGGCGGGCCGCCGTCCGGTCCGCTCAGAGGAAAGAGGTACGGCTTGTTCGGTCCGGTGGTGGTGTCGTAGCGGGTGAAGCGCTTCCCGGCCACCAGCAGGTCCACGTTGGCGCCGTCCTGCCGCGCCTCCACGCCGCCCGGTCCCGCCTCCGTCGCCGGGCGCAGGTGGTAGGTCCGCGCCTCGCCCCGCTTCAGGTCACGCACGAGGAACGTGAGGCGAACGTGCCCCGGGCGGTCGGCGGGCTCCGCCTGGCAGACGGTGGGAGAGGCGCCCCGTGGCAGGGCAGGCAGCTTGGCCAGCCGCGCCGCGGGGACTTCCAGGGACACGGGCGCTTCGCGGCAGTCGGCCGCCGTGGCGGTGACGCGCACGGGCAGCGCACCGCCGCCACCCTGAGCCGTCGCTCCCCGGGTAGGAGCGAGCGCGGCAGCGGCGGCGATCAGCAGCAGAAGTGCGGTACGGCCGGGCATGGCTTTCTCCTCAGGCGATGCGAGCAGGGACAACGAAGGGGGCGCGGTACTCGCGAGTCAGCAGGGCGTTCGCCGCCCGGTCGCGTCCGAAGTCCTCCTTCTTCGCGTCCACACTCAGCTTCCGCCCGACCTGGTAGGTCGCTTCTGCGAGCGGGACACCGTTCGCGCCCAGATGCTCCTCAAACCGCGCGAACGTCGCGTACGCCTCCGCGTCATCGCCGAAGCGCTTCGATTTCTCCGAGAACGGCGCCGCCTGCCCGAGGCGGTAGGAGACGTTCCCGAGGTGGCAGAGCGCGCTGGACAGGTGCCCCTCCTCGATGGGCGCGTGCAGGTCGGACGCCTTGCGGCTCTTCACGACGTCCAGGAAGTTGCGGAAGTGGCCGCCACCGCCCCGGAAGGTGGCGGTCGGGTTGCCGTCGTTGTCGAACGCCGCGGCGGCCCCGTAGTTGGCGGTGAAGACGACATACCCCTCCGAGCCATAGACGATATCGCCGATGGTAACGCCCTTTACCCCTTCGGTCGGCAGGCCGCGCACCTCGAAGATCAGGTCGGCGTCGCCGTAGTCGAAGACGGTCAGAAGGGTATTGGGCGTCTCGCCCTGATCCTCGTAGCCGAACCGCCCGCCGACGCTGAGAACGCTCTTCGGAAGCCCTTCCTTTTTGAGCGCCCAGCGGGCAATATCCATTTGGTGGATACCCTGGTTGCCCACGTCGCCGGTGCCGTAGTCCCACATCCAGTGCCAGTTGTAGTGGAAGCGGTTCGGGTTGAACGGGCGCCGGGGCGCGGGGCCGAGCCACAGGTCGTATTCCACACCCTCAGGTACCGGCCCGTCCGGCTTCGTGCCGATGCTGCCGCGCCGCTTGTAGCACAGGCCGCGGGCCAGCGTCACCTTGCCGATCTTGCCGTCGTGGATGTGGGCGATGGCCTCGCGGGTGGCGCGGTTGGAGCGGGCCTGGGTGCCCGCCTGGCAGATGCGCCCGTACTTCGCTGCGGCCTCCACGAGCCGCCGCCCTTCGGAAACGTTGTGGCTGACGGGCTTTTCGACATACACGTCCTTGCCCGCCTGCATCGCCCACAGCGAGGCAAGGGCGTGCCAGTGGACCGGTAAGGCGAGGGAAACGGCGTCCACGTCCTTATCTTCCAGGAGCTTGCGAATATCCTGGTAGACGCGCGGCGCCTTCCTGCCCTTCTCCTCGACGGCGCGCACGGCCTTGCCGGTGACCCCCGGGTCCACGTCGCAGACCGCTACCACCTCGGCGTCCGGCTGAGACAGGTAGCCCCCGATGTGGTCCATGCCGCGCCCGCGCACGCCGACCACAGCGACCCGGACGCGCTCGCTCGCCGGGGCCTGACGCAGTGGCCGTGCGAACACCGGCGCAGCCTCCGCGCCGGCTGCGGCGAGGGCCGCGGTCATTCCCGCGCGGAGCAGGGAGTCGTGGAGGAACTGGCGGCGGCTTACAGAGCGGGGCACGGTGTCTTCTCCTTTGAAGGGGGCGGTACGGGGTAACTGTTCGCGCCCGGTCGGGCCGTTTCCTGTGCGGGCGGACGAGCCCTCACACCTCCGGCGTGCGGTACAGGAGCCGCCCGCCGACCCGGATCTCGGTCTCCACGAGGTAACGGCGGATGACCGCCGGGGCGGGCTCGATGCCGAGGCCCGGGCGTTCGGGGACGCGCACGAGGCCGTCGGTGTCCACGGGCAGCGTCTCCGTGGTCAGGTTTGCGGCCAGGGCGCTAGGAGCGGCGGGGTACTCGCACAACTCCGCGGACTCGATTCCGGCAAAGGGCTGGAGCGAGGCGCTGAGCGCGAGGTGGGTGGTGAAGGTGTGGTTGACGAAGGTGACGCCGCGGGCGGTGGCATAGTCCGCGACCGCCTTCGCGGTGGCGAGGCCGCCGATGCGGCCGGTGTCGATCTGCACGTAGCCGATGCCGCCGTGGTCGATCAGGTGCCGGGCCATGTGGAAGTCGTGCGCGCCCTCCCCACCCGCGATGCGCACCGGCGCCGCTTCGCGGGCGAGGGTGTGGTAGGCGTCCAGCGCGCCGCCCACGAACGGCTCCTCCAGCCACAGGGCGCCGAACTCTTGCAGGGCGGGGAGGCGCCGCCGCGCTTCGTCCACATCGTCTACCCAGACCGTGCCAGCGTCTACAAGCAGGGTCGCGTCCGGTCCGAGGCCCTCGCGCGCCGCCGCCACCTGGTCGCGGTCGTCTTCGGGCGTGGTTCGGCCGTATGGTCCCCAGCCGAACTTCGCGGCGCGGAACCCGCGCCCCCGGACCTCTCGGGCCGCCCGCAGCGTTTCGGCGGGCGTGTCGCCGAACAGCGCGGAGGCGTAGGGCTGCTTAGGATAGGCCGACGCATAGCCGAGCAGTTGGTACGCGGGGACGCCGCGCCGCTTGCCGAGCAGGTCCCACAGCGCGATCTCGACTCCGGAGAGCGTGTGGTCCGTCTGGGGGATATCCAGCCCGTTGGCGCGGGCCTGCCGGACGATGCGCCGTATGTCCTCCGGGCTGTCGCAGGTTTCGCCGAGGACCGAAAGGTGCAGCGGCTTGCAGGCGGAGTGCGACAGGGGGCAGCACCAGGCAGCGATAGAGACGAGGGGGGACGCCTCGCACTCGCCCCACCCGATGAGCCCGTCGGAGGCGCGGACGCGCACAAGCAGGGCGTCCTGACTGCCGTCCCCGATGTCCCGCACGACCGGCAGGGACAGGTAGAACAGGTCTACCGCGTCGATGGTCATCTCAGTAGCGCCGCTGCCAATTCCAGCTAGCCTCCCCGGTGAGGACCCGGCGCGCCTTCTCCGGCTGCGCGGCGGCGAACTCCGGGCTGATCTCGTTCCCTGGCCACTCGCGCATCATCGGCGGCGTGTACCCGGAGACGATAATGACCCGCTCCTTGTCGGTCAGGATCTCCGTGGTGCTGTGGATCAGCGACTCCGCGAACAGCAGGACGGACCCGGCGGGCGCTTCGATCTGCCGAATCAGGCGGTCCGGGTCTTCCATCGCCGCGGCGATCATCTCCCGCTCCGGCCACTGCGTTCGGTGGCTGCCGGGGATAACCGCGGTGCCACCATCGCCCGGGCCGACGTCCGTCAGGTACGCCAGCGTCTTCACAAACAGGCAGTGAAAGCGGTCACGCTCGGTGTAGGTGCCCCAGCCGGGCCGGGTGCCGGTGTGAAAACCGCTCGGTAGAACGCGTCCCGAGCCGCCGCGCTGGAGCGCGGCCGGGGCGAGGTCCGGGTTGCGCCGGTTAATAATCGCCTCGGTCTCCTCCAGACGTACCTCGCCGCCCACCACCTCCTCCACGAGCGGCAGGAGGCGCGGGTGGACAGCGTAGCCGAGCAGCGCCGGGTCGTACTCGACCAGGTGCCCCATGTGGATGATGTGCGGCTTGTCGGCGTTCAGGTAGATGCCCTTCGCCTTCTTGTCCGGGTCGGCGCGCAGACGGTACAGTGCGTCCTTCATCGCGCCCACCTCGTCCGGCGAAAGGTACTTCTCCAGCAGGACGTAGCCGTATGCCTCGAAGTGGAAGCGCTGAGCGGCGGTCAGCCCCGGGGAATCGGTAGCGGGCGGGCTCGCGTTTGTGACTGCTGCGGTGCCGGTCATTGGAGTCAACCACCTTTCCGGGGCGGGCCGCGGCGCGACGCGTCAGTACGTCGCCCGCCCGCCGCTCGCATCGTAACACTGGCCGGTGACGAACCCGGCATCGTCGGAGCAGAGGAAGTGGACCACCGCGGCCACCTCCTCGGGCTTGCCGACGCGCCCCATGGGAATGCGGGCCGTGAGCTGCGCCACCACCTCGGGCGTCATCTGCGCCAGAAGCTCCGTTTCGATCACGGCCGGCGCCACCGCGTTCACCCGTACCCCGTCGTGGATCACCTCTTTGGCGAGTGCCTTGGTGAGGGCGATCACCGCCGCCTTGCTCGCGGAGTAGGGGACCAGGTTCGGGTTCCCTTCTTTACCCGCGATGGAGGCGACGTTAACGATGGCGCCGCGCTTCTGGGCGCGCATCACGGGGACCGCGGCGCGGCAGGTGCGGAACACCGCGGTCAGGTTCACATCCATGACCCGTGCCCACTCGGCGTCGGTCTGCTCCCAGAGCGGCACCGACGCCCCGGTAATACCCGCGTTGTTCACCAGGATGTCCAGCGTGCCGAAACGGGCCACCGTTGCCTCCATCAGGCTGCGAACGTCCTCTTCGCGCGTCATGTCGGCCGCGTGGGCGACCGCGCCCTCGCCCAGGCGGGCCGCCGCCTTCGCCGCGGCCTCCGCGTCCCGGTCGGCGAGCACCACCGACGCCCCGGCGGCCAGCAGCCGGCCCGCGATGGCGTACCCGATGCCGCGCGCCCCGCCCGTAACGACCGCCGCACGCCCCGAAAGCGACAGAAAATCTCGCATCCGCTGGTCCCCCTGTCTGCGCCATAGTTCGCGCCGGTGTGACGGCTTTCCTGTTGGGGTTTGCACGCGCTTCAGGACTTCTTCAGGTTTAGCGAGTAGGCTTTACCCACTATGAGCCTGCTTCCTCGCTATATGTTGAGAGGGCGCCGCGCAGGAGTGGCGCTCGTGTGGATGTTGCCGTCCGTGGTCGCTGGAGCCGGATGCGGCGGGGGGGGGAGGGGCGGCGGCGCCCGTGGGCGCGTCGCCTTCGTCCTCCCCGACCGTCAGCCCGACGCCCGCGCCTACCCCGTCGCCGACGCCTACCCCGGTCCCCGTCACGGTCCAGGTCACACCGGCAGTGGTGACGCTGAGCGTCGGCGATTCCGTCGCCCTCACCGCCGCGGTCACGGGCGCCGCCGAACAGACCGTCGCGTGGAGTCTTCGGGAGGGCGATGCCGCCGGCTCGGTCACGGAGAACGGCGTGTACACGGCCCCGGCCGCGCCGGGCACGTACCATGTGGTCGCCACCAGCGTGGCGGACCCCACGCGCAGCGCCGAGGTTACGGTAGTCGTCCAGGCGGGCGACGCCACGGGAGTTATCCAATGAAGCAACACGTGAGCCGCACACGTCTCAGGAAACTGCCGGCGGAATGGCTCGTCGGCCTGTCGGGTTTTGTCATCGTCTCCGCGCTTACCGTCCTGGCGGGCTGTGGCGGCGGTGGTGGAAGTGTCGGGGATGTGCCCGGGGTGTCCGCGGCAGCCGCGACGGGGCGTGCCACGTTCACCGTGACCTGGCCCGAGCAGCGCAGCACCCGCCTGATTCCCGCGGCCGCAAACAGCATCCGGGTCGAACTCCTGCGGGGGGGCGTGGTCATCGCCTCCCAACTGCTCGTCCGGCCCGAGGCGGGCGGCGCCGCCACGCTGACGTTTACGGCGCTGCCGGTGGACAAACTGACGGCGCGGGCGTTCGCCTACCCCGGGGCGGACGGCTCGGGCGTAGCCCAGGCGGCGGGCAGCGTGCCCGTGGTGATCCGGTCGGGCGAGACCGTGACCTTTACCCTGACGCTGACCAGCACCATTGACCATCTCGCGCTCACCCCTGCGCAGCCCCGGTTGACGGTCGGGCAGCAGATGCCGCTGATGGTGACTGCGTGGGACGCTCCGGGGGACGCGGGCGGCATCGTGCTGCTGTCGCCGGGGAAACTGACGTGGGACTCGTCGGACCCGGCGGTGGCCGCGGTGGACCGTGAGGGAGTCGTCACCGCCGTTTCCGCGGGGACCACCACCATCACCGTCACCGATACCGAGTCGGGGCGGTCGGCATCGGTGACAGTGATCGTGACGGCGCCGCCTACTCCCACTCCGACCCCCACGCCCACACCCGACCCGTTCGCGGGCGTCCGGGAGTACCTGACCATCGACCCGAACGCCGCCCTGCCCAACTACGCGAACCCGGCGTACCCCCGGCACTACGATGCCGCGACACTCGCCCGGGACAACACGCCCCCCGACAACCGCGTCACCGACCGCGGGGCCACCCTCGGCCGGGTGCTGTTCTTCGACAAACGGCTCAGCGTCAATAACGCGATCTCATGCGCCTCCTGCCACCAGCAGGCGAACGGTCTGACCGACTCCCGTCGCTTCAGCGTGGGATTCAATGGCGTGGACGTCACCGGCGCTCACTCCATGCGTTTGGGCAACCTCCGGTTCTACGCCGGGCGGAGCATGTTCTGGGACCGGCGGGCGGCCAGCGCCGAGGACCAGGCGCTCCAGCCGATCCAGGACAGCGTGGAGATGGGCTTCGACCCCGCGCACGGCGGGCTGGCGGCGCTCCGGGAGAAGATGGCGTCCCTGCCGTACTACCCCGAGCTTTTCCGCTGGGTCTACGGAGACCCCGCCATTACGGATGACCGCATCCGTCGGGCGCTGGCGCAGTACGTGCGGAGCCTGGTGTCCGTCAACAGTCGCTTCGACACCGGATTCGCGCAGGTGTTCGACCCCGCTGCGCCGCAGCGCGGGGTTCAGCGGCCGTTCCCGGGCTACACGGCGCAGGAGGAGCGGGGCAAGCAACTCTTCTTCGGGGCGCCGGGGCGGGACGGGGCCGGGTGCGCGGGCTGTCACCAGGCGCCGACGTTCGCCCTGGACCCCAATTCGCGCAGCAACGGCCTGGACGCCGGGGAGACTCGGGTGTTCAAGTCGCCCTCGCTCAAGAGCGTGGCGCTGGCCGGGCCGTACATGCACGACGGGCGCGTCGCGACACTGGAGGAGGTGGTAGACCATTACATCCGGGGCGTTCAGGACGGTCCGGCGCTGGACAATCGCCTGCGTGACGGGCAAGGGCGGCCCCAGCGCCTGCCGCTGACGGTGGCGGACCGGGATGCCCTGGTGGCCTTCCTGAAGACCCTGGATGACGAAGCGCTGGCCCAGGACCCGAAGTTCTCGGACCCCTTCCGGCGGTAACGAGTGGGGAGGATCGCTCTCAGCCCATCTGGCGCGCGATGTCCTGCCGGTACTGGGACGGCGTCTGGCCCGCTTCTCGCTTGAAGTTGCGGCTGAACACGGTGAGCGAGGCGTACCCCGTCGCGCGGGCGATCTCGCTCAGGTTCTTTTCCGTGGTCGCGAGGAGGTTCTTCGCCTCGTCCACACGCAGGCGGCGGATATACTCGGAGACCGTCATGCCGGTCGCCTTCTTGAAGAGGCGGGCGGTGTATTCGGGGCTCAGGCCGGCGTACGCGGCAGCCCCGGCGAGGCGGGGAGCGCCGCTCAGGTGGGTGCGCAGGTAGTCCTTGACGGCGCCGACATGGTAACTCCCGCCCGCGGGTGCGTCGGTCAGCCCCGTGGGCGGGTCGACCGCCTCGTCGGGGCGGCGCTCGGAGAGGCGCCGCGACAGGAGGACGGTCAGGCTGACGCACAGGCCGTAGATCCGGAGACGGTAGCCCGGCGCGCAGCGCCGGGCTTCGTCGCGCAGGTGGGAAAGGGTCTCCTGGAAGTCGGCGTCCAGCGCGACGCGCCGCAGGTAGCGCAGCTGCCGCAGGCAGTCGTCGGCGAGGGCCAGGACCGGGTCACCGGGGGCGGCATCGTCGGCGTCGGGGGGTGTGCCCGGCTGTGGGGGCGCCGGCTCCCGCCCAGAGGGGAGGGTAAGGGGGGGAAGGCGCTCCGGGTCGAACGACAGGCGCACGACGTGGAGGCGGCTGGCGCTCCCCGTCTCCACGGCGGAGTAGCGCTGCTCGCAGCGGTGCGGCAATACCAGGACGTCTCCGGCCCGCAGGTGGACGTCCGCCCATGGCCCCTCCCAACCCATCACCCGGTGGCGGCACTCGCCGCTCAGCACAAGCAGCACCTTGCGCGCGGGGTTCATGACCGGCAGGTGGCCGTGCGCCGGCGCCAGGAGGTTCTGCTCGTGAAGGATCTGGAACGGCGCGCCGAACTCCTCCACGCGGTATAACGAGTACCCCATCGTAAACCTTGCGGCGGCGAGACCTCATGTCAATCGCAGTGGAGAAGTGTCAGTCCCCGTCGCGTCCCGCCGCTCACCCCCGGTCTATAATGCGTCAAAATCCGTCGTTGACGCCCGGCAAAGGCTATTATACGTCCCTTTGCTCGCCGAGGAGCCCGCTGCCATGAACCCGCCCGAGATACCCATCATCGACTGCGACGTCCACCCGTCGGCTCTTAGCCACCCGGTCGAGCCGTACGTGCCCGCGGAGTTCCGCGAGGCGCTGCGCCAGGGGATGGGCTCCCAGCCCGGCCAGGGCTACGCCAACCCGTTCGGGGTGCAGCGGCGCGACGCCGCCTGTGACGACCCGGAGGCGGTGGGCCGCGACCTGCTCGACCGCTACGGCATTGTGTACGCCGTACTCCAGCCGCCCGGACTCGCCGTCAGCCTTTCCAGCAACATCGACGCGGGGACAGCCAAGGCACGCGCCTGGAACGACTGGCAGGTCGCCGAGTGGATGGAGAAGGACGACCGGTTCCTCGGCTCGATCTGCGTCAACATGAACGACCCCGTCGCCGCGGCGCGCGAGATTCGCCGCGCGAAGGCGTCGCACGCGCGGTTCGTGCAACTGATCGTGTGTGGCGAGAGCACCGACCTTTACGGCCACCGCCGGTACTTCCCGGTGTTCGAGGCGTGCGAGGAGCTGGGGCTGCCGTTCGCGCTGCACCCGGGCAACGAGGGCGCGCTGTGCTCCGCTACCCCGATCGGGCGTCCGTCGAGCTACTTCGCCTGGCACTGCAGCATCCCGCTGACCTACCAGGCGCACCTCATCAGCATGGTCACCGAGGGGGTGTTCGAGAAGTTCCCGGGGCTGCGCGTGGTGATCGTGGAGGCGGGCATCGCCTGGCTGGTGCACACCATGTGGCGGCTGGACAAGAACTTCAAGGCGCTGCGGAGCACCACCCCCTGGCTCAAGCGCCGCCCCTCGGAGTACATCCTGGAGCATGTCCGCCTGACCACCCAACCGCTGGAGGAGCCGGACGACCCGGACCACCTCCTCCAGATCTTCGCCATGATTCAGGCCGAGCGCACCGTCTGCTTCGCCTCGGACTTCCCGCACTGGGACTTTGACGACCCGCGGCGCGTGTTCCCGAAGAAGATGGATGCCGCGCTGCGCCGCCGGGTTCTTTACGACAACGCCGCCGAACTCTACGGCCTCCCGCCGCTGGAGGACACGCTCGCGAAGATGGCGGCGAAGGGATAGGCAGGACAATGGAGCATGTGACTGAGGCGGCGGCGGCAGCGCCCGCCGGCTTCCGGCTGGAGGGCTACGGCTCGGAGAATCCGGCGTGTGACCCGCAGACGCCCCTGGAGCAGGCGTTCCGGGTACTGGACGAGGCGAAGCCGCCCCGGGCGCGCCACGGGAACCGGCTGGTGGTCTGCGCCGCGGCCGAAATCGCGCCGGGCGAGCGGCGCATCGTGGACGACCCGGAGTCGGGCGTTTCCGTGGGCGTCTTTAACATCGGCGGGACGTTCCACGCTGTGAAGAACGTCTGCCCGCACCTGGGGGCGCCGTTGTGCCGCGGGAGCGTCCACGCCACCCACCGGCCTGGCGACCTGTTCGAGATGAACCCCGCCTTCGCCGGGCGTATCCTGCGCTGCCCCTGGCACGGCTGGGAGTTCGACATCGTTACGGGTAAGGGGCTGTACGACGCCGCCAGCCGCGTGGCGACCTACCCCTGCGAGGTGGACGAGGACGGAAACGTGGTGGTCTGCCTGTGACCGACGCGAGCGTGGGGTTCGCCCGGACCCAGTCCGGTCACTCCTGGCAGCAGGATATCTGACGCTCTATCGTCCGCTAAAAAATTAACGTTAATATCTTGACACCCGGGCGGCATGGTGTTAATGTTTTAACACCATGCCGAAACCCAGAGACGACAATGCCTACCTCAGCCCCCGCGAGCAGCAGGTCATGGAACTGGTCTACCGCTCCGCGGATGGGCTCGTCGCCGCGGACGTAGAAAAGGCCCTCGGCCTCTCCAACTCCGCCGCTCGCACCTTCCTCCGCATTCTGGAGCAGAAGGGGCACCTCACCCATACCGAAGCGGACGGCCGCTACGTCTACCACGCGACCCGGCCGCGCGAGAGCGCCGCTGCGCAGGCGCTCTCGCGCGTGGTGCGGACGTTCTTCAATGGCTCTCCGACCCGCGTCATGGCGACGCTGCTTTCACAGGACGAGACGAAACTCTCCGCCGACGAACTGGCCGAACTCCAGGCGCTGATCGATCGTGCGCGCCAGGAAGAGGGAAGGTAGGGGAGGCCGCATGGACACTCTTTCCACCCCGGTTGCCGCTACCGCCCTGGACCTTTTTGTCCGTGGGCTGGGGGTATGCGCGCTGTGGCTGGCGGCCCGCGCTCTCCTGCACTGTCGCCGTGCTCGGGCCACCGCTCGCCACGCCTGCGCCGCCGCCGCTGCCTGGGCGCTGCTACTACTGCCCGTGCTTACGCTCGCGCTGCCCCGGGTCGCCGTGCCGTTTGCGCTGCTGCCGGCCCCGCCCATCGCGGACCCGAGCGACACCAACCCCGTGCGCATCGTCGCACCCCCTGGGGGCGGCGCGGTTGTGCCCCTTGTCAGCCCGCCGCGCGCGTCGAAGAGGGCGTCGGCGGGCGCGTCGGCGGGTGCCGCCTGTGTGCTGGGGGCGGCGGCGCTTCTCCTCCGCCTGTTCGTCTGTTTGGCCGCCGCGGCCCGCCTCCTCCGCACCGGGAGCGCTCCGGAGCCTGGTGACCGGATAGATCGCCTGTTCGGCGCAGCCTGCGCCGCGATGGGATTGGCCCCCGGCCGCGCCGCCCCCCGCCTCCGACTGGGCGCCAGGGTCGGCACCCCGGTGACCGCGGCGCGTACGGTGCTGCTGCCCCCCGGCGCCGAGGCGTGGGAGGACGCGCGCCTGGACGCGGTGCTGCGGCACGAACTGGCGCACGTGCGGCGCGGGGACTGGTGGCACCTCGTGGCCGCCGAGGCCGCCTGCGCCCTGTTCTTCCCGAACCCTCTGGTATGGCGCCTGGCACGCGAGATGCGCGCCGATGCCGAAAAGGCCGCAGACGAGATGGTGCTGGCGTCCGGCATCCCCGCAAGCGACTACGCCCACCACCTGCTGGCCCTCGCCGCTGCTGCATAGCCCACGACCTACGACGTACGCAGGAGGAAACGATCATGCCCGGGAGACGAAACGGATCACTGCCGCGCGATTGGTTCGCGCCGCTCACGCTGGGCGCCGCTTCGCGCAGTCGGGATCTGCGTGGACGCCTGGAGGCCCTGCTCGCGGGAGCGCGCCACCGGCCCGCTGCGCCGCTGAGCCGCCGTCAGGCCCTCGTCATCGCGTTCGGCGTCGCCGCAACGCTGGTGCCACTTTCGCTGCTGGATATCGGTGCAACACCCTACGACCGTAATTGGAGCGCCGGGACATCGTTTCAGACTGTGCGCGAGGTGACGGAAACGGGGGAGTACTTCACCGTATCCGGATCCGGCGGCAGGGCGACCCGGGACGGACGCGACACGGTGGTGGAGTTCCGCGACAACCTGCTGTGCTGGACGCCGGAGATGACGGCGCGCACCTCCTGGTTCCGGCGCGTCCCGGCCGTGGTGGAGGTGGTGTCCGCCGTGCCGGGCGGGGAGCGGCACGTGCGCTACCGGTTCCCGGGCGTCCCCGCGGAGAGCCTGCGCTCGTTCCACGTGCGCTACGACCGCGGCAGCGGCCCGTTCGTCCTACCGCGCCGCCCCGTGCCGGAGCCCATCGCCGACTCCCAGTTCAATCAGTCACTCTGGGTCGTCACACCCTCTCCCGGGCACGTCATGTACTTCCGCGTCCCAGCTTTCCCCGGCGTCCCATCTTCCCCCGCTGGCCCCCTCTCCGACCAGGCTCAGCTTAGGTACGTAATCCGGTGGTACAACTCCGTCAGGGCTCAGGGCTACAAAGCTCTGGTAGACGCACGAGCGCGCGCCCAGGAGCGACCCATGACAGCGGTCCCGCCCGTGGCCCCCGTGGCCCCCGTGGCTCCCGTGGACCCGGCAGGGCACGGTCTCGCGCACTGACCGTGCCGCGCTCGCACCCCTACGCCGCAGTGGCCGCCGAAGCGCCCGGAGGCTGGTCCTGCATCTCCTCCAACTCCTTGCCCTTCGTCTCCCGGACCAGATAGGCGACGAAGACCAGCGAGAGCGCCGCGGCGCCGGTGTACAGCCCGTAGGAGAGGCCCAGGCCGAACCTCTCTGTCAGGACGGGGAAACTCAGGGAGACGCCGAAGTTGGCCACCCACTGCGCGGCGGCGCTGACCGCAAGCGCGATGCCCCGTATCCGGTTGCTGAACATCTCCCCCAGCAGCACCCAGACCACCGGTCCCCAGGAGAAGCCGAAGAAGAAGACGAAGGCGTTCGCGGCCGCGAGCGCCACCAACCCTCCTGCGTCTGTCAGCGTCGGGTTGCCGGCCGCATCCACGGGAGCGCTGCCGAAGAGGAAAGCCATCGTTCCCAGCGTCAGGGTCATTCCCAGCGAGCCCAGAAGCAGCAGGGGCTTGCGGCCAAACCGGTCCACAAAGGCGATCGCGATCAGGGTCGTCACGATATTGGTGATGCCCGTGATCGTGCTGATAAGCAGCGCATTCTCCTCGGTAAAGCCGATGGAGCGCCACAGGACCGTGCTGTAATAGAAGATGACGTTAATGCCCACCAGTTGCTGCAGGACGGACAGCCCAATGCCAATCCAGACGATCGGAAGCAGGCCGAGGCGGTTGCCCCGGAGGTCGGATAGGCGCGGGCGGTACTCCCGGTTCACCGTCCGCCGGATCTCCTGCACCTTGGCCGACACATCGCCCCGCTCCACTCGGGCCAGGACTGCGGCAGCTTCCGCCTCGCGCCCCCGGGATACCAGGAACCGCGGGGATTCGGGGATGAGCAGGGCGCTGAGGCCGTAGAGCGCGGCGGGGAGAGCCTCAATCCAGAACATCCAGCGCCAGGACGGCATGCCGAACCAGAACGGCGCCTCCGCCGAGCCGGAAGCCCGGCCAATGAGGTAATTGCTGAGCAGGGCGGTAAAGATGCCCACCACGATCGCCAGCTGCTGGAGTGAGCCCAGCCGGCCGCGCATGCGCGCAGGCGCGACCTCGGCAATATAGGCGGGCGCCACCACGCTGGCGGCGCCGACCGCAATGCCGCCCAGCGAGCGCCAGAAGATGAAGTCCCATACCCCGACCGCGATGCCGGAGCCGATGGCGCTGACCAGGAACGCCAGGGCGGCGAGCAGCATCGTCCGGATACGGCCCTGTCGGTCCGCGAACGGCCCCGCGGCGAACGCTCCCACAGCGGAGGCCAGCAGCGCCAGCGACACCGAAAGACCGACCCCGGCACTGCTGGCGTTGAAGGCGTTCTGCAGCGCGACGATCGTGCCGTTGACCACCGCGGTGTCGAATCCGAACAGGAACCCCCCGAGCGCCGCGGCGCTCGATATGAGGACGACGTAGGCGGCGCTCGGCGCGGGAAGCGCGCTTGCCGTGCTCTGAGAAGCCATTCTTCCGCTTCTTTCCCGGAACGCGCGCCCGTGTCTCCTCCGGCGCGCGACGCGCAGAGTGTTCCAACACAGAAGAGGTACCCGTAGCCGGCGAGAATGAGCGGAGCAGGGAGGAAGAGTCGCGAGAAGAGGGACAAATAGATGGGCGGTACAGGATTTGAACCTGTGACCTCTTCCGTGTCAAGGAAGCGTGCGATTTCGCGCGATTCTCGCGCGAATGCACGTGGGAACGCCGTTCGCCGAGGTTAGCACAGGAAAATGCCTCCGCCTGCGCGGATTGGGTCGATATTACCACAATGTTTGATCGGGGTCAACGGTTCAACGGTGCCTTAACGGCGGCACGTGATGGGCAATTAGCCGCTCCTACCGCAACTTTCCGCGAGCCTGAGAAGAACGGGACCGTTCCGCTCGGCCCCTGTTCAGGATAGTATGCTTCCGATGGAGCCGTCACCACCCCGCGATAACTTTGCCCCCCTTCCGCTGGCGGATCACAACTCCGATCTCCAGCGTCGGAGTATCGCGGCGCTCAACGCGTGTCTTCCTATGGATCGGTTTCTCGTGCGGGATGTTCGCGGTAGCGATGACTATGGTGTTGACGCGGTGATCGAGCTTCGGGACGGCAGGCGGGTAACGAACCTCCTGGCCCAAGTCCAGCTCAAGGCGACCGATAGCACCGCCCGCATCCAAGGCGACATCGTCCCGCTACAGGTAAAATCCGCCAACCTTAACTATCTCACCAACGGACTGCACGGCGGCTGCGCCCTCTACGTCCTCTACCTGGCAGCGGCGGACGAACTGCGCCTCGCTTGGGCCGCGGACGAGCGTGCTCGGATCGAGTCGGAGTCGCGCGACTGGGAACGGCAGGGAACGGTCACGCTCAAGTTCGGGCCGCGGACGCTTTCGACCCCTACCGTTCTGGACGAAATTTACGAGCGCATACTTTCTCACAACTTCTCCTACCGCTCGCTTGATGCTGCCGCGATCGGCCACAAGGATGCCCCGCCTCAGCGTTTTCAGAATGATGGGGATGATGGGGAAGAGGACGAAGACGGCGGCCTGATCGACAGCGACCCCGACCGCCTCGTAGATGCAGGGCACCGTATCGGGGCGATTCGCAAAGATCTCGGGCTGGACCTCCCACAGTTCGCGCGGGCGTTGTCGCACCCCGACCAGCGGGCGCTCGCCCGCATCGAGTCAGGGACCGACCAATCTCCGATGTGGCTGGTGCGGCGGGTCGCAGAGTTGAGCGGTGCCCGCGCGGGCTGGATTGAACTGGGTACCGCCGCACCTTTTCCCTACCGCGGCAGGCGCTACCCCGTGCGCTCCATCGAACTGCGCCGTGCCCCAGAGATACTCGCCGCGATCCTCGCGCGGAATACCAGCCATCTCTATCTGTGCCTGGAACCGCGGTCGAAGCAGGTGGTCGTTCTGGCAGAACAGGCGCCGCACCACTGGCTCACCTACGACCTCTGTGCCCTCGACTTCTGGAACTGGATGGGTAGCCGCTACCAGATACCCAAGGTACGGGCATTCCTCCAAGGAGCGATGGACGTGCGGGCGACGCTGGTGAATTACTCGTCGTGCTACCTCACCCCTATCGCGACGGCCCGAATCCTGGCGGGCGAGATTCACCCCAGGAAGGTGGTGCTCGCCGCGGTCCAGCGTGCGCGGGGCAAAGAACACGGGGGCGGCAGGTACTGGACGGAAGACTTCGTCGACATCTATGGGGAGCGCGAGGGTATCAGCGACACGGAAGCGGACCATGCCAAGGAGTACGGCGAATGGTTCGTGATCGCGCGGGAACTGATGCGCGAATGGAACGGAGCCATCCACCCGTTCGAGCGGTTGCGGGAGACGGACGCCGTTGACGAGACGGCGGATGCTTCTATCGGGGGCACCCAAGACGCGGAAGTTCGGCCATGCCCAAGGCAGCAGGAAGCATCGCACCGCCTTTCTACGCGTGACTTCCCGCAGGCGGATTACGGTGCGCCGATCAATCTGCTGCCGCGACACGCGAGGCCGTACCCTTGGTGGCGCTGGCGCTTTGGGCGAGACAGTGCCGAAAGGCGGTCCAGATGACAACGGCTGCACCCGCTGAACACCGCGCAGAGAAAACTCCCTGTGGCTCATCACCAACGCGGTCTTCGGGCGGATAGCGTGCTTATGCGGCGACATGAGTCCATCCTCGCCCGCTCACTACCTGACCAATACGTTCTCGGCTGACACCGAAACGTCGCGCCAGAGCCGCCTTGGTCGCAGCCCCGCTGGTGACTGCGTCGCGTATCACCCGCACTTGATCCTCGGTAAGCTTGGCGCGGCCCGCCGCCTCTCCTTTTGCCTGTCTGCCCTTTTTGTCGCGGTCGCGGTTGTTTTCCGCGACCGTGCCGAGGACGAGATGGAATGGGTTCACGCACCGACGCACGTCGCACGTGTGCATGACCACCATCCCGCGCGGGATCGGCCCGTACTGCATCTCCCACGAGAGGCGGTGGGCATCGCAACGGTTGCCCTCTACCGACATGCGACCGTATCCCTGGACTGTCGCCCCCGTCCAGAGCCAGCACTCCTGCCCGCCCGACCTCCCTACTTTCATCCAGTACCGTTCTTGCCATGTTCTCATGGCTTGTTCTCGTGCCGAGCCGAGGCAAACGTCACGGAATCAAGGCGGTTTTTTTCGGGCGATGAATAAGGTGCCCCGATCTGCAACGCGGGCGAGGATACGGCGGCGGGCTGGCCCAATGTGCGGACATTCCGAGATCCCGAGCCAGCGGGTATTTATCGACGAAAGAAACGCCTGTGTTGCCATCTCGGGCCATAGGGAATCCCCGAGAAGGCTCCTCAGAGGCGCTGCGTCGAACCCTCGCGGCTCCTCTATCGCAGGGGGCTGGAGTGTGCTTTAGATCGCCTCTATCGCACCCGCGTGATTTACCCGATGCTCGCTCGTGCGGGTTTCGCCTTGGTAAAACGCTGTGTACGTGCGGCCTTTGGACGCCGCAGCGACGGACATTTTTGACACCCGACTATAAGGCATCTATGGGTGGGACACCCCTGCCCATGTCGGGAGAGAGGGGAGGCATGCACATAGGCACGACGAACCCGTCGCAGTCCCATGCCCCTACACGGATGGCGACGTGGGCGGCGGGCAGAACTGAGTGAAGAGCGATGGTGAATCGAACAGGAGCATCTCGATTGCATCGTGGTGGCAGCCGAGGACGCTCGCCCATTGGTTACCAGCCTCTACGAATCGAACCCACCCCGCAGGGTCCCACGCCACCGTATCACCCGCGCCGAGTGATACGAAGTCGGCGAAGCGCAGTGAGCCGTCGTCCGCCAACACTTGCAGGGAACGGGCAACGCGAGCGTCGAGGACGAGCGGGAGCGGATCAGCCCCGCAACCCAGTCCCACGGCGTAGAGAAGTTTCGTGAAGAACGCGGGGCCACACCACGCGACGGCGAAGTCCTGGTAGGCACCGAGCAGGTTGCCCGCTGCGACGGCTGTGAATGCCTGTGCGAGTGCGGCGTCCAGGCGTGGGTCGGCGAGCATCCGTGCTACTCTCCACGGCCCCCGACCAACTGTGCCGTATCCCCAGATCATCGCCGCGAGGAACAGCCGCCGACGGAGAGTGCTGTCTCCGTGGGCCTGTTCAGACATCTCGCGGAGATCGCCTCGCGTCAAGCTCTCGGGGTAAGCCGCTGCCAGGGCGACGAAATCAGGGTCCTCGCGGCCGAGGTGCCGTTGCCAGGTCGTCGCGCGGTAGCGTACTCGTTGACGTTCTGGCACTATGCTGCCGAGCAGGGCCGCGACCGCCTGAAGGCGAGGGGGTACTACCGCCAGGGGCACAAACGGCTCCAGATCGTTCATCGTACCAATCTGGCTCTGTTCCTATAATCGCTTCCTATAATCGCTGGCAGGGAAGACAGAAGAATCGCGTGGGATATATCGGCGCATCGGGTTCACATTCGCCGTCTTGGCGAACAATGCCTTTATAATGCCCCAGGCCGCCCTCGGCTCCTCTATCACGAGCGGGCTACAAAGGGCCTTAAACGACCTTTCTCGTGCCCTGGTGAACCGAAGGCTGTTCGGTCCCTATACCTGCTGACCCTCGCGCACCACGGACGGCGTACTGCCCCGCGTGGGTCGCGGCGGTCAACCTTGACGGCGCATCACGAAATCGCGCAGGCGGTCGAACCATGGTCTCCTCGCAACAGGTGCCAAACTTGGCACCGCGGCTGGCGGGTCGGCTAACGGGGCAGCGGCGGTGTGCCGCGTTGCGCGGGCCTCGCGAGCCAGCGGGTGCTCCCCGACGAACGAAACGCCCGCACGGTCGCCCCGCGCGATCAGGGGCGGGTACAGGCACGACGCGCTGCACTCGCAGCGGTTCACCCGCAGTTCCGCGTGGAGGAAGTCGTACATCTGCCCGCCCGCGTCCGTGAAGCCGCGCGGCAGGACGACCATCGAGAGAAGCTGGAGCACCTCCATTGAGGCGAGGTTCATGCTGAAGGCGAACACGTTCTCGTTGCGCCGCAGGCCGCTCTCCTTGGGCAGACCCTCAATGTAGGTCGGGTCATCGAGCAGACCGATCCGCTCCAGGCTCACGTCTTCGGGCGTGTACTGGCGCAGGCACTCCAGGCAACGACGGGTCGGCGCGGCCACGTGGGCGAGCCATTCGGCCCCGCGCAGGCCCTTGCCCGCCCTGTTCATCACCGCATGGATGCCCCCGTCCACCACAGGGATCAGGTGGGCGTAAGCGATGAAGTTGAGCACGTTGCGCGGCCACGGGCGGTCCACACAGGAGAACAAGACATCGCAGTCCAGCGCGGCGCGGAAGCCCTCCTCCTCGACGACGCTGTACTCCAGCGGCAGGGCCGCGAAGTCACTGGCGGTCGCGCTGAGGGGGAGGACCCGCTCCAGGACCCGCACCTTCGGCGTCCCGCGCTCGGCGTCGTCGCGGGTCGCGTGCATCAGTCGGTCCAGGTTGTGCCGCTTCACGACGTCGAAGTCCATCAGCAGCACCTCGGACACGCCCATGCGGGCGATCGACTCGGCCACCATGCTGCCCACGCTGCCGAGGCCGATCACCCCGACCCGCAGTCGCGCAAGGCGGCCCTGCGCCGACTCGCCCCACGCGCTCACGGTTCGGGTCAGTTCCTCGTGGAACGCGGGGGCGGGGCGGAGGGCGTCGTTGAACGTCACCGCCAGCCGCTCCCCGACCACGCGGACCGACTCGCACCAGTGCCGCTCATACGTCTTTGGGACGGTGCGGACCCAGAAGCGGGCGCTCCACGCCTCATCGGTACCCGCGGTCAGGCCCAGGAGCGGCAGGCCCGTCGCGCCGAACGCCGTCGGCGCGTAGGTCTGCTCGGCGTGGATGTCGTCGCGGCTCATGCCCTGCCAGCCCGTCGCGGGATGGCTGTGCATCAGCGCCAGGCCGCATCCGCGCTCCTCGGCCACGGCCAGCGCCCGCTCGAAGTAGGCCGACGTGAAGCTCGCGTTGCCGTGGACCGCCCGCTCCCCGTCCCGAGGGAGGATGAGGCTTTCGACCAGGCCCGAGAAGCGGCGCGTCCCCTGGCTCGGGTACCAGAGCGCGAAGCACAGGTCCTCCTGCCCGTCGCGGCGGATCAGGTGTCGGATCGCCTCGTCGTTCACGCCCGAGGCGATGGCGGCGCTGTAGATCATACGGGTGGCTCTCTACGTCCGTCGGCGCGGACCGCCTCCACCCCGCCGTGTGCGGGTCGAAGGCGGCCTGCGTCGTTCATTCGTCCGTGGCGGGGACGGCGTCGAACACGTGATGCAGGTGCTCCACGTAGCTGCGCACCGTGCGGTCGGTGGAGGCCCAGTTCGGGAACGGGCGGCTCCAGTATTGCCAGTTGCCGTCCATGAAGGGGGGCAGCCGTCCCGCATGGACGCCCCCCAGCGGCCAGTCGCCTCCTCCCGTCGGCAGCAGGGGCGGGGTGACGTGTGGACCAGGCGGCGGGTTGAACGGCCAGTCCTCCCCCGCCTGGAACCCCACTGTCACGGTCCGCCCCGCGAAGCGTCCCGAGCGGATCGTGAACGGGAACGAGACGCACTGCTGCCCGCGTTCCGTCACCTCGAACCCCAGATCCCGCAGTCCTTGGATCAGGTCGGCACGTGCCATGCAGTCACCCCCTCACGACACGGTGCCGCCGCCGCTGTAGATGGCCTTGAATACCTGGCCGTCGCGCAGGCGGATGAGGGTGTCGGGGTTGTCCTGGTACGAGGTGTCCTGGTACTTGAGGTAGTAGTCTCTCGGGTCGAACCCCGCTTCCGTCAGGATGGTACGCGCCGTGCGGAACCGCTCGTGCGACACCTGATCCTCGGCGTTGACCTTGTAGCGGATCGTCAGCTCGCGGGGGACCAGCTCGAAGGCGACCTGGCACTGTTCGGCCAGCGCGGCGAGCCGCGTGTCGTCGTCGAGCGGACCGCCCGCGTCGAGCAGTTCCAGGCGGTAGTCGCCCGCGGGGCGGGCGTCGAACTCCCGCGCCGCCCAGCGGGCTACCCGCTCCACCTTCGCCGTCGGCGGGAACTGGTCCGCCCTATCCTCGGCGCCGAAATGCACCGTCACGGCGATGTTGCGGCAGCGGGAGGCGTGGACGGTCTGCCGATGCCCAACGCTCCCCTTCAGGCGGGCGTCCGCTTCCAGCACCTTGCCCTCGTCCTCCCCGACGAAGAGCACCACCTCCCCCGCCTCGGCCAGCCCCGACTCGCCGTGGCGCCGCACGGCGTCCACGAGGTCGGCCCCGCGCCCTTCGGCGGGCACGTTGACGACGATGGGTTCCCGCCTGCCAGGAACCGCGACGACCACTTCGAGCAGTTCAGCCATCTCCAGTCTCCACTACGTAAATAGTTGAAATGCGACACGATCTTTCTACCATGACCCCCAATAAGCAAGCAAGGCGAACTTACGTTCATCGTGTATAATCAGCCCAGAAGTTCAACGATTGGCGTACCATCATGACCATCGGCCAGCGCCTGCGCGAGAAGCGGCGCGAGAAGAACATGACCCTGAAGCAACTCGCCGAGGCGACGGGGCTGACCGTGACTTACCTGTCCGACGTGGAACGCGACAGGACGCAACCGTCGCTCAAGACGCTCGGCAGGGTAGCGGAGGGGTTCGGCGTCTCGACGACCGACCTGATGGTGGGCGTCGATCTGCTCGGGGGAGAGACGGACGAGGCGTTGCCGCCTGGCCTGCGGGAACTGCGCGACGACCCCGCGTGGCGCGACCAGCTCAACGACGACTGGATACGGACGCTGGTGCGGCTCGACTACCGCGGCAAACGCCCGCAGACGAAGCAAGACTGGCGGGACGTGTTCCTCTCCCTGCGGCGGGTCATCACGCCGAGCGAGGACCGCTGAGGGACGGGGACGCAAGAGGAGCCTGAGGGTTACTCGCCATGCCGATGAACGACCGCCAGATGCGTCAGCACGTGATCGGCCTCGTCAGGGAGGTCATCCAGAGGCACGGTCTGCCACCGTGCCCGACGTGGCGCCAGGTGTTCAAGGCGCTCGATCTGCCGATGCCGAAGCGCGTCTCCCTCAGGGACCAGGACGGTGCCCGCGACGGGAGGCAGGTATTCGTCAGTTCCCGCCTGACCTGCCCCGAGCGCGTCGTCTTCACGATCTTCCACGAGATCGTCCACATCCTGATCGACGAGGACGGGGAGCTACCGTCAGAACTGCACGACCATTTCTACCACTCCGAAGACGAGCAGGCGGAAACCAGGGTCCTGGAGTCGCTCTGCCACGCGGGCGCGGCGCAGTTCATCATGCCGCAGGAGGACTTCCTGCCGCTCATGCGCGACGGCAACTGGCGGGTCAGCGAGCTACAGAAGGTGATCGAGCGGTTCAAATGTTCGACCGTGGCGGCGGGGTTCCAGTACGCGCTGAACCACCCCAAGGAGTGTATCCTGGTCATCTGCGAGCACGGCCTGCCACCCGCGGCGGCTGCCAGGGCCGAAATGCGCGGGCGGGCCATCGCCCCCGTGCTGTTCGGCGCCTATGTCGTGTGCAGCCCCGATGTGCAGTACCCGATGCACTGTTACGCGACCGTCCCGAAAACCCACCTGATTCACCAAGCATGGGAGAGCGGTACCGAGGCGGTCGGGCGCGACCACGGGTTTTACAACACCTTTAGGACGTGGCCGATCCCGTGCGAGGTAACGTGCCTGAGAGGCCGCGCCTACGCCGCGTTCTTCCCGAAGGGCAACGTACCGACACAGCACCACCCCTATCAGCAGAGCCTATTCTGAAGCCCGCGCTGAGGACGAGTTTCCCCGTCACGATTAGACCGTGACGGGGCGCGTGGTCGAGCACCTGAGGCCAGCAACGCCTACTTCTCGTCGCCGTTGCCCCTTATGAGGTAAGGCCGCAACCGCTGCATTATGTAGTCCGTGCAACCGTCAACCGCGTCGGGAGCGATCCAAGCGCAAAAGTATCGCTCTTCCGTCGGGTAGTCGTAGTGGATGACTTCGTTACGGTCCTTCCAGACTACATCGTGCTCACGGTACTTGTCGGGGTAGAGTCCCGCCCAATCGCCCAGAATTTCCCAGTAGGCAAACCCGCTTGCCTCGTATTCAGAGAGATCGATGAGCATGACGTAATCGAAGATAGTGGTCTCGGCACTCTCTCCAGACGTTTCCGTCATTTCAAAGACGCACGGCCAGTCCGCAATCCCTTCGCGGGTCACGTACTCTTCCATTTGCCCTGACCAGTCCACCTCGTCCCTGGTGCGCGGTCTGACCCATTCATCGACGACGAAGTCTTCGCCGAAGTGTCTTTCGATCCACTCGCGCGTCGTGACGACGGCATCGCCTTGGTACTGCTTTATCGCCTCATCTGCGTCCTCCAGTGTCTCGAACGCACCGACGCATTCGTGGTGGGGCGGAGCCTCGTAGGGCACGGCGAACCGCAGGTGCGGTTCAGGTAAGAACCGAACAAAGTGCCACTCCTCGGCGGGAGGCAGTGAGTGCAGAGCCGCTTTGAGTGCCATCCAGTTGGGATGCCCCTGCTCGTGTGCGATGACACTCTGCGCGTCGGCAAGCTTCAGGGCACCCACCATACGCGCAGGCAACGAGGCCCGTGCTGACGGCGGTGCGGCGGGGGTGATGTCGCTCCCGTTTGGTTGGGTGAGCCTGTAGTAAGGGGCAAAACGGGCTATGGCTGCGGGCGACTGTTCGCGAGCGGCGCGTAGTAACGCCTTGGCGTCACGCTTCAGATGGCGGAGAGGGGTGGGTTCCTGTTCTGATCCAGACATACGTACTCCTTGCTGGCGTGGTGTCCGCACCCGTGCCAGGAGAACGTTGTCGATCCGAACAGCGTGGCATGAGCAAGAGGAGGTTTCGCAGTGGGCGGAGCCTTTGTCGCGGACTACGGGCGCCTGCGTTCGCCCTCCCGATTCTATCATATCCACTTCGCGACGGGAAACAGCCGACGACGGCCGTGCGCCTCATCACGATAGCGCTTCGGCAAACCTCCGCAGGTCGGCGCGTGTGACGCTGCGAGATATCTTGGTTTCAGGGCGGCGAGATCGGAGGCGGCGAGGCAGAGATGCCGCCACGTATCACCGCAGTAGGGTATGTCCTGGCGGTCGGGGTTAATGCTGCAAGCAGGGGCGTGACCGCGCGGAGGCGCGGAGGCACCGCGACCGCTGGCGGCCCGTGCTGGGTTATACATCGGGAGGCACTGTTCCACTCGGCGCTGGTCTGCGGCGACCCACCGCCTACCTGCGACGCCACTCCTCGACGGCGACGCGGATGCCCTTGGCGACGATGGTAAACGCTTCGTCCTGGTCGTGCCAGTGGCGGCCCCTCACCGCCTTGCCGTCCGTCGGCAGGGCCTGTAACTTCCCGAACTCGCTGCTATGCCAGTCGCACTCGCGCAGGATCACGGGGATGACCCGCGCCGCGCCGCTCGCGTGTCGCTCCATGGCCCGCTTCATTTCCACGTCGTAGCAGTAGTCGGAGTTGAGGAAGTCGGCGCTCACCAGCAGGAGGATGACCCCCGCGCCGTTCAGGTGCTCGTCGATCTCGCCCTTCCACTCCTGCCCCGCCCCGATCCGACGGTCGTGCCAGCCGTTGATGACGCCCTGGCGCTGCATCAGGCTCAGGCTCTTGGCGAGTTCGTCGCGCAGGGCTTCGTCCGCGTGGGAGTAGGAAAAGAACACCTCCGCGGGAGGAGGGTCGGTTCGGTCTACGGTCATGTCTTTCTCCTTGAGGTACTCACGCTGGCGCAGCATATCGAGGAACGAATCTACCTTAGGTGTGGTGTACGGGTCGTCGTACGCCTCGCGCATCCGCCCGATGGCCTCCTTGACCTGATCCCCGTGGCGGTGGCACAGCCCCCATAGGCGGTCGATGGCTTCCTCTTCATCCGCGATGCCGAGGTACTCGTACACGTCGGCGAGATCGCTCGCCCGCTTCGTGTAGAAGGCGTCGAGGCTCTCGTTCGCGAAGTCCCTGGCCTGTCGCACGAAGTCCTTGATCGTGGTTCTCATGTCGCCGTCCGCCACCGACTCGGTCAGGAAGTCGGTGGCGTAGATGCCGCCCTCCACACCGTCCTGAAGATCGGCCGCCCACGTCGCGAACCGCCTGTCAACGCACTGGGAACAGCCCCCGCAGTGGGTGCCGCCCCCGCCGACCTTGAACGTCTTGCTGCACGACACCGAGCTGGAGATCAGCCCCTCTCTGTTCAGGGCGGCGATCCGCTTCAGCACGTCGGTCTTCGTGTCCCAGAAGTACGGGGTGTCCACGCGGAACGGCCGCCCCGCGACCAGCGAGAAGAAGGCGTTCAGGGCGGTGATCGTGCGCGGGTGGGTCGTCCTCGTCGCGCGGCCCTGAGCCAAGTCCTGCCGCTTCGGGAAGTTCAGGGAGGTCACGCCGTTCTCGTAGACGGTGAGCGCGTCGAGGCCGAGCAGATCCGCCAGCACGAACGCGATGGCGCTGTACAGGAAGAACCGCGTCCGTTGCGTCTCCTCCCGCGCCCGCTCCCCCTTCAAGCTGCACCCGAAGCGGTAGTGCTTGAGGCGGTCGGCGGCGCGGAGGTTCGGGCGGGCAGGGTCGGGGCGGCGCAGCGCGTCAAGGAGTCTGTCCTGCGTCTTGCTCGTGGCGGGCTGGCCCGAACGGTGGCTGACGAGGTACAGGTCGCGGTCGGAGTGGTCGAGTTCTTCGACCACTCCCGCGAGCGAGTCCAAGCCCCCCGAGTACAGAATTACGCGGGCGTCGGGGTTGGGCGCCAGTGCGAACTCCTCGGCGTCGAACAGGTTCGCCTGCGGTGTGGAGTGCCCCCCGTCGAACTCGAAGCGGAAGCAGACATTGCCCGACAGGAACGAAAGCAGATCATCGAGCGCGGCTACCACCTGGGGCTGCTTCCAGAAGTCGTGGTCGCGGACGCGGACGGCGAAGTGGTACTCGCGCGACCAGCGGTGGTATTCCACGTCGCTCTTGCTGCCTCGGTAGGTGTTGCGGTCTGCCCCGTACACGTAGCTCGCGATCTCCAGCAGGTCGAGCAGGCGGGGGGGCAGGTAGTTCAGGTCGCCAACGAACTTGGGGAGGTGGATGTTGAGGTTGCGCGGGTCGGCGGCCCCGTCGCGGTATTCGAGGGTCAGCCGCTCGTGCGGGGCGGACTGCGGGAAGTGGGCCAGGAGGTTGGCCCCGTTGCAGGCGACGAAGCTGCGGGCGATCGCGGGGCCGTGACTCATTTGTCCACAGGCTCCCGCGTCAACTCGTCGCGCATCTTGCCGAAGCCGTAGGACAGGAAGCCGTCGATCTCCCGCTCCGAAGGCACCCCGTTCTTGGCGTGGCTGTTGAACCACCCCGCCGCGTAGGACTGGACGATCTTGGATGTCTCGAAGGCGTGTTTGGACACGTCCTCGACGTGTGCTCCCATGCGGTCGCGGAAGCGGTCCCGCTCAGCGAGCGAGGGGATCACCCGCGACGCCTCGCGCTCCAGGAAGTAGTTCAGGTAGCGCCGCAGGAGGTTGGCGAAGAACAGCCGCGACATCTCGCAGAACCCCGCGCCCGTGCTGGTCTGGTGCCAGGTGGAGTAGGAGTCGTCGAAGGAGGCGAACAGCCCCGCTTGGCGCGGCTTGTTCGCGTCGTACCACTGGGCGAGGGCGTCGATGGCGGCGGATTCCGCGATCGCGGCGTACTCGGGGAACTCAGCGGCGGCGGCGACCCGCTTCTGGAGGGCGCGGGACAGTTTGAGCGGGGTGATCTTGTCGGGGGAGCCGAGGGCGAGACGCCTCAGTTCGGCGTCGTCCTCGGCGGGACGGGCGGCCACGGCCACTTCGATGAGGAAGGTGAAGGCCGCCGTCGTGGCGTCGTCCTGCTGGAGTTGGCGGAAGCGGCGGCGCACCTGCTCCAGCGTCGCCGACGCGACCGCGCCAGGGTCGAAGTCGGAAGTCCTGTTCCCGCCCGAGGCGCCGCCCGCGCCCCCGCCCGTCATCAGGCCGACGATGCCCTGCCACGACTTCGTTTTCGGGAGCGTCCCGACCCGCTCATGTCCCATACCGCCTCTCCTCCGTGGACGAGGTCGGGAAGGAAGATCGGACCATCGAGCCTTACCGCTATCGCGGGGGCGTCCATCTCCTACCTCTGTGTATCCCTGTACGGGCATTACAACAGCCGCCCGTCTGCTTCCTGCGCGTTCAATGCCCCCTCGGTTGTGAGATTTTCCATAGCGCGGGGGCAACGAACAGCGTCCGAAGTTTTTGTCCTCGCCCCTTTCTGGTATAATGTCAAACATTAGTTTTCCGTGTGAGGCGGGCTGGCGGAGTGTACATCGGTTGCGTGGTTCTGAAGCAGATCGGGGTCGCCTGCGAGCGAGCGCGGTTCCCGCACCTTGAGGGCGAGCCGTTGGCGCTGGCCGAGGGTGGGTCCGACATGGCCCTGCGGGCCGTGTCGGACGAGGCGGCCCGCTGGGGGGTGGCGGCGGGCCAGACGGCGTCGGGGGCGCGGACGCTCTGCCCCGACCTCATCGTGCTGCGCTACGACAGGGCGGCCTACGAGGCGGCGGCCCGCGGCGTTTGGGACGCGCTCGCCGCCGTGTCGGACGTTGTCGAACCTGTGTGCCCCGAGATGGCGTTCGTCGTGCTGTCGGAGCGGTACGCGGAGCGCGACGCCGCCCTCCTTGCAGCCTCGCTGTCGCGGGCGATGGGCGTCCCCATCCATGTGGGCGTCGGGCGGAGCAAGCTGGTCGCCGAACGTGCGGCGCGGGCCGTCTCGGCGGACAAGGGCGGCGGCCCAGTCCTCGTCCCCGTCGGCGAGGAGGTCGCGCTCCTCGCCTCGCTCCCAGTCGCCCACATCGCCAGCCTCCCACGCCGCGTAATCGGGCGGGTCAATCTGGACAGGCAGATGCTCCTGAGGCTGGAGCGGCTCGGCGTCAGAACGCTCGGGGACATGGTCGCCCTGCCTCTGGAGCGGCTGCCCCGCTCCCTGCGCCCCATCGGCCAGCTCCTGCGCGACCTGGCGTATGGCATGGACCGCGACCCCGTGCGACCGCTCTGGCCGCCGCGCACCATCACCGAGGGGGTGCGCTTCGAGGAGGAAGCGGCCGTGAGCGACCGCTTTCTGGCCGAGAACGCCCTGCGCCCGCTCGCCGCGAGGGTCTCCTGCGCCCTGTCCGACGAGGGGCACTTCTGCCGCTCCCTGATGGTACGGGCGGGCCTGCTGGACGGCACCTTCCTCGAGAGGGAGGACCGCTTCGTCGTCCCACTCTCGTCCGCGGGTGACCTCCACCGCCACGCTGTCAGGCTCCTCGGCTCCCTGCCCGTGGACCAGCCGATCACCTCGCTCGCGCTGGTCGCGGGGGAACTCGGAACGGGTTCGGGGGCGCAGCTCGCTCTCCCCGCGCTCTCCGATGCCCGCCGTATGCCCGCCGAGGTACGCCGCGTCCGCCTGGAGGCGACCGTCGATTACCTGCGCCGCGAGTTCGGCCTGGGTGCCATCCTGACGGGGGCGCAGATGTGCCAGGTCCGCCGCGCCGTGCTGCACGGGGCGCGGCCCCTCGGCCACCTGCTCTCCGCCCCGATTCGCGTCGCCACGGACGCCGAGGGGCGTCCCGCCCGCTACTGGCACCGCCCGCGCGGGCGACAGGACGCGACCCGCTACGAGGTAAGGCGGGCGCTGGACCGCTGGCGGGAGGCGCGGTGGCAAGCCGACCTGTCCGTGGTAGACGCGGAGGTGTTCCGCGTCGAGACGGACCCCGCGGGCATCTGCGACCTGAAGCGCGTCGGGGCGGAGTGGCGCCTCACGGGGTACCTGGGGTGACGACTGCGGGCGGCGATGCGGCGGTGGCTTTCGTCCATCTCCACGTCCACACGCCGTTCTCGTTCCTGGACGGGGCGAGCGGCGTGGACGAGTTGGCCCACCGCGCCGCCGAACTGGGTATGCCCGCCCTCGCCGTCACCGATCACGACTCGCTGTGCGCCACCCTGCGGTTTGCCACCGCCTGTGAGCGGGCGGGCATCTCTCCCATCTTCGGCGTCGAACTCACCGTCGTCGATGAAGCCTCGCCGTCGGGGTGCGGCGAAGCCCTGCCTCCCCCCGACGGCGACCCGTGCCACCTGACGCTGCTGGCCCGCTCGCCCGCGGGCTACGCCAACCTGTGCCGCCTGGTCACGCTCGCCCATCGGCACGGCGGCAGGCTCTCGCCCGCCGCCCCTCTGTCCATCCTGCCCGACCACGCCGAGGGCGTCGTCTGTCTGACGGGTTGCCTGCGCCGCGGCCCGCTGGCCCGTCTTGTTCGCCAGCACCGCTACGGAGAGGCCGAGGCCATGGCGCGGCACCTGCTCGACGTGTTCGGCACCGACGACCTGTTCGTGGAACTGGAGGACGACCTGACGCCCCGCGCCCAGAGCGTCGCCCAAGACCTCGCCGACCTCGCCCGCCGCGTCGGGGGCCGCTGCGTCGCCACCAACAACGTCCACCACGCGGATCGAGGCGGGTATGCCGCCCACGACCTTCTCTCCTGCGTCCGCGCGGGCGTCACCGCCACCGAGCCGCATCCCGAACGGCCGCTGAACGCCGAACGCCATCTGAAATCGGCGGCGGACATGGCCGCGCTGTTTTCGTGGCATCCCGAGGCGGTTCAGAACACGGTCCTCGTGGCCGAACGGTGCCTGGCGGGGCTGCCCCACCTGCCCTTCGGGGAGGACATCACCCCCAGGCACGACGCCGCCGACAGCCACGCCGAACTGCGGGCGTCCGCGTTCGCGGGGGCGCGGGAGCGGTACGGGGCGGCGCGGTTCACGCCCCAGGTCGCCGCCCGCCTCGAACACGAGCTGGAGTTAATCTGCCGCCTCGGCTACGCCGATTACCTGCTCCTGGTGCGCGACATCATGGCGTGGGCGCGGGGCCAGGGCATCCGCTGCTCGGGGCGCGGGTCGGCGGCGGACAGCGCCGTGTGTTACGCCCTGAGGATCACCGACGTTGACGTGATCCTGCGCGGGCTGCCGTTCGAGCGGTTCCTGATGGACGGCAAGGTGCCTGACGTGGACGCCGACTTCCCGCACCACCGCCGCGACGAGGTCTTCCGCCACATCCAGGAGCGGTACGGCGAGGATCGGGTCGGGATGTCGTGTACGTTCTTCACGTATCACGCCCGCTCGGCCGTGCGCGATCTGGGCAAGGCACTGCCGCTCCCTGAGGAGGCGCTGGACTTCTTCTCACGCCAGCTCCGCCACTATCCGCTGGGGGCGGAGGACATCGCGGCGGCGTTCGAGCGGCGGTCGGAGCTGAAGCACTATGCCCACCTGAGGGAACGGTTCCAAACCCTATTCTCCCTGTGCGCCAGGATCGCCGACTTCCCGCGCCACATCGGGACGCACAGTTCGGCGGTCGTGATCTCGCGCCGCCCGCTCACCGACATCGCCCCGCTGGTGCCATCGGCGACGGGGTTGCTCCCGATCTGGACGCTGGACAAGGACGACAGCGAGGAGGCAGGCGGCGTGAAGTACGACGTGTTGTCGTTACGCATCCTGTCCAGCGTCGCCGACGCCGTGGAGGACGTGCTGCGCGAAGAGGACCCCGCCTTCGACTACGACCAAATACCCGTGGACGACCCCGCCACCTACGCCATGCTCCAGGCGGGGCGGGCGATCGGCACGTTCCAGCTCGAGTCGGCCGCCCAGCTCTCCCTGGCGACGCGGCTCCAGCCCGAGGAATTCGAGCACGTCGTCCACAGCGTCGGCCTCGTCCGCCCCGCCAACAGCCGCTCGGGCGGGGACAGGCTGAACACCGTAGGGCGCTACATCGCCGCCCGTCACGGCTTCCGCGTCCCCGACCCCGACCTGGACCCGCTGCTCGACCCGATCCTGTCCAAGACCTACGGTGTCGTGCTGTTCCAGGAACAGGTGGACCTTCTGGTTGCCTGCCTCACGGGCATAAGCAACGCCGAGGCGGAGCGGTTCCGCAAGCGGCTCGGCAAGCATGAAAAGAAGGGAACGCTCCACGAGGCGCGGGCCGAGTTCGTCGGGCGGGTGCTTGCCCGCCGCCCCGAACTCGGGGAGCGCGGGGCGGCGGAGGCGTGGTCGCAGATCGAGGGCTGGGGGGCGCTCGGCTTCACAGAAGCCCATGCCGCCTCCTTCGCCCGCCTTTCCGTCGCCACTGCCTACCTGTCCGTCCACCATCCCGCCGCCTTTTTCGCGGGCCTCATGAACTGGCAACCCATGGGCTCCTGGTCGCCCAACACACTCGCCTCCGAAGCGCGGCGGCGCGGGGTCGCCGTGCTACCCGTGGACGTGAACGCCAGCGAGGACGGGTGCGAGTCGGTGGACGGCGGCACGGCAATCCGCCTCGGCCTGCGGCTCCTGCGGGGGCTGTCCGAGGGGGAGCGGGCGGCAATCCTCGCCTCCCGCACCGCTGACGTGCCGTTCGCGTCGCTCTTGGACTTCTGCGCCCGCGTCACGCCCGAGATCCGCCGCGACCGCCTGGAGGAGCTGATCCTGGCGGGGACGTTCGACAGCCTGCACGGGGCCGAGCGGCGGAGAGGGCTGATCCTACAACTCGATGACACGCTCGGCCTGGCTCGTGAACTGCGGGTGCAGCAGGTGCAGGGCGGGCAACGGGCGTTGCGGCTGACGGCGCGGGCGGCGGAGGTGACGACACCTTATGTGGAGGGGATCGCCGAGTTCAGCTCGTGGCGGCGGCTGGCGTGGGAGTGGCGGCTGACGGGCGTGTGCGCCCAGGTTCACCCGTTCGCGCTCCTGCGCCCGCGGCTGGCCGCGCGGGGCGTCCTCTCGGTGGCCGAGGTCCGCGAATGCGAGGAGGGGGAGCGGATCACGGTCGCGGGGCTAAACCTGCGCCCGCACCGCCCGCCAACGAAGAGTGGGCAGACGGTTCTTTTTTCGGAGCTTGAGGACGAGACGAGCCACCCGCTCCAGGTGGTTTGTCTCGGCGAGGCGCTGGACCGCTGCACGGCGACGCTCCTGTTGTCGCCCGCTGTTCTCGCCGAGGGGACGGTGGAGCGCAGGCGCGGGGTAGCATTGCAGATCGAATCGGTTCGGCCCCTACGCCTGCCCGTCTGACGATGGAACGGAGTTCGTCGCTGGTTCGATCTGCTTCAGTGTCTGCCGCTCCCATTCGGCCTCGAAGCGGCTCGCGAACTCACCAAAGGGCATCTCCATAGCACGGCAAAGCAGGAACAGGACGACGGCGTCGATCATGATCTCCCCTTGCTCGACTTTGCTGACGTAGGACTGCGTCCGCCCGAGACGCTTCGCGACCTCGATCTGCGTCAACTTGCGCTCTTTACGGACGCGCTTCAACAAGTCTTTCAGCGTCTCCGCCTCACGACTGTATATGGATTTCTGCTTTACCTTGTCCATGGGAGCGGGCTGGATGAACAGCCTCGCCCGATGATAAAATGCCTGGAATGAATATTCCGTCGAGGAATATTTACGGATGCGCGATAAGGAGCGATGCAGAGAGGCGATGGCGAACTCTGGCACCCAGTTCCGAGGCGAGCGGGCCGCGGCGATCAGCGTCCCGCTGGACATCGACGCCTGCTTGGTCGCGCCTCCTGGCTCGGGCAAGACTACGACCGCCGCGGGCAGGGTCGCCTACCTGTTGAAGAAGGGCGGGCTGTCCCCGCGCAACATCGTCGCCGTTACCTACACCGAGGCGGCCGCCCTCACCATCAAGCAGCGGATCGCCGCGCTGGTGCGGGAGAAGTGCGGCGGCGACGTGCTCGGTCTGGCCGAACTCCAGGTGGGCACGTTCCACGCCATCGCGCTGGAGTGGCTGCGCCGCTTCGTACCCAGGTTCAGCCAGCACCGCGTCCTGCCCGAAGCGCAACGGCGCCTCCTGGTCCGCCGCTACTTCAGCAAGATTGGGGTCGGGCTTGTAGAGCGGCGGGAGGGGCGCGGCAAGGGGGCGAACACCCGCTTCCTCACGGACGACCCGAACGACGTGCGCGTCTTCCTTGACGCCTGCGACCTCATCCGCGCCGAGTGCCTGGACCTTGCCCGCCTGCCAGTGGGGCTGCGGGACGCCTACGAGGGCTACCTGAAGCTGCTCGCCGATGAGCGCCTATTCGACTATGCCCAGATTCTCGCCGAAGTTCGAGCGGCCCTGACCGACCCCGAGGCTCCCGAGTGTCTGGGGCTCCAGCGGCACGTCTCCGAGCAGGTGCGCCAGCTCCTCGTGGACGAGTACCAGGACGTTGCGCCGCTCCTCGTGCGCACCCTCGACCGTCTTCACACACTTGGCGTCCGCCTGTGGGTGGTCGGCGACCCCCGACAGGCCATCATGGGCTTCAACGGCGGCGACCCGCGCTCCCTGACCGACTTTGGGCGGCGGTTCTCAGGGGCGAGATACTTTCGCCTGGCCGAAAACTACCGCTCCAGCCCACAGGTGCTGGACGCGGCGGCATCGCTTCTGCGGAGGATGGGCCTCGCCGCGCTCGCCGACCGCGACAAGGGAGTGACGGCCATGCGGGCAGAAAGCCATCACGTCTCCGAACTGGGCGACCTTGCCGCGCTCGTCCTGCCCACGGTCGAAGTGCAGGACGCATGGGGCGCCGAGCGGCTCAAGGCGATGCACGGGGCGCCGTTCGTGGACAAACGGGACGACGCCCCGCGCGGCCTGCGCTGGTCCGACATGGCGGTGCTGGTGCGCAGGCGCGAGGCCGCCCGCCGCGTCGCCGCCAGTCTCAGGGCGGCGGGCGTCCCCGTGTACCTGCACGGCGCGGAACACCTGCTGGAGTCGGACGAGGCGGACGCCGTCGCGACCTTGTTCGAGTACCTGGCGGGGCGGGCCGATGGTGACGTCGTCCGCGGGGCGTTCGGCAGGGCGGACCTCGGTATCGCTGAGGACAAGGTGAATCTCGGCCTCGCGCACCTCGATGCCGTCCGCGCCGCAGCCGAGGTGGAGCCGAACACGCCCGTATGCCTCGTCGGCATCCTCTACGCCGCCCTCGGCGCGATGGGCTTTGAGGAGCGCAGGGTGCCGCGGGCGAAGGCCAACGGGACAAGCGGCGGCGGCGGGGCAGAGCGCCGCGAACTGGTGATGCACAACGTCGCCCGCGTCGCCCGTGCCGTGCAGGACTACCAGACCGTGAACCATCTGCTCGGCCCGACGCCGCGCAAGTTAGCTGACTTCGCCGCCTGGCTGCGGACGCAGGCGCCGCAGGACTATTCGGAGGGCGGCGGTGGCGCGAGCGGTGCGGGCGATGTGGTTGGTGGTGTCGTCCCTGACGCCGTCCACGTGCTCACGCTGCACAAGGCCAAGGCGACCGAGTACCCCGTGGTCTGGATGGCGGACGTGTCCGAGGGCGAGCTGCCTATCGCGTCTTGGCCTGGCAGGGCGCCCGTCTGGTCCGTCATGCCGCGATCCCTCGTCGCCGCCCCATCACGCTTCGACGGGACGCCTGAGGAGGAGGCCCGCCTCTGCTTCGTCGGCCTGACCAGGGCGATGCGGTACCAGTTCGTCACCGCCCCCGCTGCTCTCCCGAAGGGCAACAAAGTCCTGCCGCCGTCGTCTCTGCTCCGACTGCTCCAGTCGCACCCCGCGTTCGTCACCGACCCGAACCACGCCCCGCCCGCGGCATCCGCGCCGAAATTGCCCGCGTGGCAACCGCGTTGGCGTGGCGGGGAGGACGACGAGGCGGAGGCCGCAATCACGCAGACCCCGTCCGAACTGGGCTTCTTCTTCGCCTGTCCGTACCAGTGGAAGTTAAGGGTAGGATTTGGCTTCCCGCCACCTATCGTGGAAACGCTCTTCCACCCTGACGCGATCCACTCAGCCATCTGCGAGTTTCATCAGCGTGAGCTTCGTGGGGAGTTCCCGCGGGGCGTCCCATTGTCAGACGGGGAACTGGACGCGCTGGCCGCCGAACTCGTCGCGCGGCACCATCACGCGCCGTTCGCCCTCCCCAGCCTGCTCCCCCACCTGCGGGCGGCGGCGCTCCGCAAGGTCAAGGCGTACATCCGAGATTACGAGTCGCGGGCGATGTCCGCGGGCGAGAAGGTCGAAGCGGTGGAGCAGCCCATCGGCACGGTAATCGAGGGGGTGAACGTGGTCGGGCGCTACGACATGAGCAGCTATGACGCCGCGGGGCGCATCATCCTCGACGACATGAAGACCTCGCGGGCGGCGGCGGGGCGCGACCCCGATTTGCTCATCCCCCGCATCTATGGCCTCGGCCGCGAGGCGCTGTCGGGGGAACGCCCCGCCCTGGTGCGTCATCGCATCGTCGGCGCGGGTGCCGAGCACGACAGCGTCTTGGAAATGGACGAGGTAGTCGCGGAAGACACCAGGCTGCGTATCGCGGACGCCGCGCGGGCGATCACAATGAACGTGCTGCCCGCACGGCCCGCGCAGGGCAGGCGGACGTGCGAGCGGTGTGACCCCGCCGCGCTCTGTTTCCGTGGGTGCGGCTTGCAGAAGCCAGCGGGCAGGGCGATACAGAACCAAGACGGGGGCTGACGGAGCGAATATGAGCCGCCGCAGATTGTTAAGGGTGAGCGGAGCCGCCCTCCTCACATTGACCGCAGACGAGGCTGCCCGATTCGGCGGCGTCGGCCCCGCGGACGCCTGGTGGGTGGAGGTGGTCGCCGCGACGGACTCGACGATGTTGGTGGCGCGGCGGGCGCGGACGCCCGTTGTGGCGCAGCGCAGGCACCTGGCAGGGCCGAACGAAGACGCGGGCGGCGGCGAAACGGATACCGAACGGAGGAGATTGGGGTTGCGACAAAGACTCGTACAACTGGGAGATAAGTGGGCGCTCCCGCTCTCGGCGGAACACCTCGACGCCCTCGGCGTGGGTGAGACGGAAACGGCGGTACTGGTCCGCATGGAGAACGGCGATCCGCCGCGCCTGGTTATTCGCCGTGCTCCAACGTTTGACGAGGCGGTGGAGTCTACGCTCCTCGAACATGGGGAAGCGCTGAGGCAGTTGGCGACGGTGCCTGCGGTGCCTGATGTATGAACCGAAATGGACGAACCCGTTCTGCATTTACAACTTGAAGCGGGGGCGAGGTCTTCGCCCCCGCGAAAGCCACAAGGCCAAGGATAACCTATCGGGACGACGCCCGAGGACTACAACGCCGTGTCGAACTTGTGGATGTGATCTGCCACCCGCCTCCCGAACACTCTGGCGGCCTGCTGCCTCGCGCCCTCCCTGGCATCGTCGAGGCAGTCGTAGTTATGCTTAAACTGACGCCAGCCGTGTGGCCGCCAAACTCCGTTTGCGGACGGCGCCGTATCGTGGCTGCGCATATTCCACCATGTCACCTGCTCGACTTGCACCCTGCCTGCCTTCTGTATGGCATCCGAGAGGCCGTCAGGGGGCACCCGATCAAGAACCTCCCTGCCACCGATGGACGCCAGGCGGTATCCTGCGACCTCCTCTACCAAGCAGAGGTGCGCGGAGAGTACGGCCCCCGACTCGGCGTTCATTACCGCCACCAAGAGGGTGTCGCCGTCAGAATCTGAAAGCAGCGCGACCCGCTGTTCGCCCCTGAAGTCCATCAAGACTGTCGAGACTTCCGTCGATGCAGACGCCGTTCCTTCGGCCGTGCCGCCTTCTGTCCCGTCCAGCTCGAAGCGCAACTGTAGCCCGCCGATCTCGATGAGGGTGTTCATCGCCTTCTCTTTCGTGAGCCGCTCGGCTCATTTTGATGATCCCGACACCCCGAGCGGCTTGCCTGAGGGGCGTCGGCTGTGCTGTTCTCGTGCCAACGGCAGGGAAGTGTCACGAGGTGAAGGAGCCATTTTGGCATTTTCTGAAAGATTTTTATCTTGGCGTGAGCGAGACAGAGGACGGGCTGCGGATGCTGGCGACCGTCATCCCTTAAGATGGTGAGGCGTAGCCGAACCGCTGCCCCCATAGATGCCTTATAGTCGGGTGTCAAAAACTTCCGTGTATAAGGCGGGCGGCCTATGTCCAAAGCCTTCCTCGCCCCTGAATACCTCTCTTCCCCGTCAGCGCGACCGTAGCAGCACGTCTCCGCCCGCGCCTCGCTCCTCCCCCTCCCGAAAGATTTCCGAACGCGGCCAGGTTGCAGACCCGCAGGCCGAGAAGCACTCCTCGGCGCCGCTGTATAACGGCGACCATCCAGCCCGCCCCTATGGACCGCGGTTCAGGCCGATGCCGACGACGTAATTAGCTTGTTGCGAGTGACGTTGTTGAAAGCATTTGCCAACCTGCGAGAAATGATGATACCATGGCGGGCGATCGAAGGAGAGACGAGGAGATGCAGGGCAACATCGGGTTCCCCCACGGCGGGGGACAGTTCGGCGCGGCGGGCATGGGCGGCTTCGCGGGCGGCTACGGCGGAGGCTACGGCGACGGGAGCGCCCCGTTCGGCCGCCCCGCAGGCTTCCCGCCGCACCTTTTCGAGCCGCTCCTGCCAGGGCAGGCGGTCGGCTACCCGCGCAAGTCCACGGCGACCGAGCGGGCCAGCAAGAGCATTGAGGACCAGGCGGCGGAGATCAGGGAGTTCGCGCCGATGTTCGGCGTCCCACTCGAAGACGACGACATCTGGCCCGAGGCCGTAGGCCATGGCGGTGACGAGTTCTGGAAGGGCGGCGGCGGGACGGGGCTGGCGGGGGACACCTACTCGCAGGAGCGGCACCGCCCGACCCTGACTCGCATCATGGACGCCGTTATCGCGGGCGGAAAGCGGGCGATCCTCGTGCTGTCGCAGGACAGGCTCTGGCGCGACGTGGAGATATGCGACGCCATCATCAAGTTCTGCGAGCGCTACAAAGTTCGCCTGTACGACCGCAACGGCCTGATCGACATCTACACCCCCGAGGGGCGCGGCACCGTGCGCAACAACGCCATCGCCGCCGCGCACTACCGCGAGCAGTGCGCCGTGCGAAGCCCCATCGGCATCAAGCGGTCGGGGGCGAAGGGCACCGTCATCACCGACTCCAACACGCTCGGCTTCCGCTCGGGCGGGCGCTACAGCCGCAAGGTCATCCACGTGCCCGAGGAGCAGGAGGTGGTGCGGCGCATCTTCGCGATGTTCTACCACGGCGAGGTACGCGGCGGAATCGCCCACGGCCCGATGAGCACCGCACAGATCGCGGATCAGCTGATGGCCGAAGGCTACCAGTGGACACCCGATCTGCACGAGAAGCGCGGGAAGAAACGCAACGAACACACCCGCGACCTGATCTACGACTGGCAGGTCAGGCGGGTCCTGTCCGACTGGCGCTACGTCGGCATCCAGGAGCGAGAGGACAAGCGGGAGGGGCGCGTGGACCACTGGCCGTGCCCCGCATACCTGCTCCCCGACGGCACCACGGTCGTTGACCCCGTGCTGTTCGAGCGGGTGCAGGAGAAGATCAACTCTCTCAAGCGCACGGGCGGCGCGGGGCAGACGAAACACGCCATGACGGGCCTGCTCAGGTGCGGGGTCTGCGGCCAGGGGTTGCAGCAGTCGAGTGCCGTCGTCAAGATGAAGAACGACGCCGAGACGTACACCTACCCGTACTGGCGCATCGTGCGGTCGGAGTCGTGGTGCTGGTGTACGCACACGATGCCAGGCGTCCGCGCCGACGCCCTGGACGCCTATCTGGACGACGTGCTGGCCCCGCTCATGCTGGCCGAGTTGCGCGAGCGGGCCGAGGACGCGACGCACCACCCCCTCAGGGCGGAACAGGCCCGCGTCGCCCGAGAGCTGCGCGAGGTGGAGTACAAACTCCAGAACGACCTCAAGGGCTACGTCGGCAAAGTGTCCCCAGAACTGCTCGGCCAGATGGAGCAGGACTTGAAGGGCAGGGCGCTCGACCTGCGCCGCGAGGCGGGGGCCATTGAGGAACGGCTGCGCGAGATGGAGACGGGACACCTCCAGCAAGGGTTGGAGAACCTGGCGGATCTGACGCCCGAGGCTCGGCGTGATCTGATCCGCTCGGTGATCCGCTGGGCGGTCGTCCTGTCGTGCGACGAACCGCTCCCGAAGGGGCGGATGAAGGCGAAGCGGGACGCGAACGGCCTCCTGCCGCCCGTGAAGACGGGGTACGTGCTGTTCCTCACCGCCTTCGGGACCTACCACACGGCCGTCACGGAGCGGCTGCACACGGGGCACCAGGGCCAGCGCACGATGGGACTGCGCCCCGCCCGCGCCGACGAGGTGCTGGGGACGGTGATGGACCTGCCCGACCCCGACGGCTTCGTGGCGGGACTGAAGCGGGCGTTCGACGGGCGCAAGTACGAGTACAACCCGTTCGATCTGATGCCTGGCTTCACACCGAAGGGGAGCCAGGCCCCGCCCGTCGCGGAGTTCCAGACCGACTGGGCGGCGGAATCCTCAGGGTGACAATCGTTGCTATCGCTATCCGTACAACAACGTGCCGACCAGAAGCCTTTGCTTCCCGACCAGTGGCACCACAAACAAGGAACAGGATGATGAACGAAGAAGAGTGGGGGCGGGTGCTGGCCGCGTACCGCCGCGGCCTTGCCGCGGACATGATCCAACTCCAGGACGCGGCGGGGGCGTGGGGGGTGGTGTGGACTATCCCGCCCTGCTCCCCCGCCGCGATGGAGCAGACGGCGCGGCTTGCGGTGCGCTGCCGCGCCGCGCGGGTGCGCCATATCCGTCGGGCGCGGTTATGGCCGCGCGGTGACGCCGCGGTGGATGTGGTCGTCGTGACGGAGGCTTTACCCGTGTTCCAGGTCGTGCGCGACATCCACGTCTCGCGATCCGTCGTGGTTGGCGAACTGCTCCAGGACGACGGGTTGCGCTCGTTGTTGAATGCCGTCGCCGACAACGTCTGCTCACGTTGGTAGGCCATCTACTTCGTTCCGCTGTGCTGTTGCCGCGGGCATTAGGTCAGCGAACACGACGCCCGACCGTTGAATCAGGAGCCTGCCCGCCTCAAAATACTGCGCGGCGCGGGATGAACCAGCTCACAGAAAGGTTCGCGTCGAGTAGCGGTTGCGCGGGGTGGGGCACTTCAGAAATTTCCTCGGAAAATTTCGTGACCTTTGCCCGCCTGTGGCACGAGAACGGGGGGGAGCGCTCACCAACCAAACTTCAGAGCGCCCGAGAGATAAACATGGTTAGCACCAACAAGCAGGCAGACATGATCGTTCGCTCACAGTCCCGAGGAGGCGGAGAGTCCCCCACGGTACCCGCGGCCCCGCCCGTGCGAGCGATCGGCGAGGGAGACTACTCTTGGCACTACCGCCTGGTGCGCGGAACTCCGCCCCGACATTTCCCCGCCCGCACACAACAGGTTCGTGTGCCTGTGCGCCGTTAATCCGAGCTCGTTCGGGCGATTGAAA
>CALEKU010000091.1 GCA_937902745.1 uncultured Armatimonadota bacterium | reverse complement strand
AGATGGGATGAACACTCGACACTCCTTCTGCACGCAGCGGTGCCCGCTCGGCACGGGCAAACACCAGAAAACCGTCAGTAAAGTGCGTTGCGCCCGCCACATACCGGATGCAAACGGCACTCTAAACGGATATCGCTCTTGTTGACGGGGATTATACAGGCCGATTAACAAGCGGTCAACAGATTACACTGTTAAAATTGCGAAAAGTTTGTTATCATAGCAAGCGTCAAAAGGATGATTCCTTATATGGAAATTGCCTGATATTTTTATGTAATGTTTTTATCGCGCAAAGCAACGATTAGTAATCGGTTTTATGAGGGAATCAGTCCCTCCCCAGATATATCACGCCTGTATAAGTTTGTCGGTGGGCCCTGTCGGTGACGAGCGCCGGCCGCCATGCCGCCTCACCACATTCAGCCCCCCCTCCCCCAACCCACCACTACCCGTCGGCGCACGCCCCTCTTATTAAGACTATAACAGTAGTCTCGGCTGATTGCGACGAAACCGGGCGGCATGCTACAATGGAAGCGCTATCTAGGGACCACCCCGTACACGAATTGAGGACCAACCGCGTGGCGATTCTGGAGCAGGAACTCGGCGACACCTTCACGGCGAACTTCGGCGCCCCGCTCTCCGAAGTGGACCCCGAGATCTTTGAGGCGATCCGGGCGGAGGACGTGCGCCAGAGCGACAAACTGGAACTGATCGCCAGCGAGAACGTTGTGTCGCGGGCCGTGCGCGAGGCGCAGGGATCGAGCCTGACCAACAAGTATGCTGAGGGCTACCCCGGCAAGCGCTACTACGGCGGCTGCGAGTGGGTAGACGTGGTCGAGACACTGGCCATCGAGCGGGCGAAGGCGCTGTTTGGCGCCCCGTACGCTAACGTCCAGCCGCACTCTGGCGCGAACGCCAATATGGCTGTGTTCTTCGCTACCATGAAGCCCGGCGATACCTTCCTCGCGCTGGACCTTGCGCAGGGCGGGCACCTTACCCACGGCTCTCCCGTCAACTTCTCCGGTTTCCTGTATAATGCGGTCCACTACGGGGTGCGCGGCGACGACGAACTGCTGGACTACGACCGGATGCGCGAACTGGCGCTCGAACATCGGCCGAAGATGCTCCTGGGCGGCGCCACGGTGTACCCGCGCGTCATCGACTGGGCGAAGATGCGTGAGATCGCCGATGAGGTGGGCGCGGTTTTCCTGGTGGATATGTCCCACATCGCGGGACTGGTTGCTGCGGGCGAGCACCCCTCCCCCGTGCCGTATGCGGACGTGGTGACCACCACTACCCACAAAACCCTGCGCGGTCCGCGCGGCGGCCTGATCCTGTCCCGAACGCCGGAGATGGCGCAGGCCATCGACAAGGCGGTGTTCCCGGGCATGCAGGGCGGCCCGCTGATGCACGTGATCGCCGCCAAGGCCGTAGCCCTCAAGGAGGCGCAGGAGCCCTCGTTCCGGGCGTACCAGGCACAGGTTCGGCGCAATGCGCGGGCGCTGGCCGAGGCGATGTCGGAGAACGGGTTCCGGCTGGTGTCCGGCGGCACCGACAATCACCTGATGCTGGTGGACCTGCGGCCCAAGAAGCTGAACGGCAAGCGGGCGCAGGAGGTGCTGGACGAGGCGGGCATCACCACCAATAAGAACGCCATCCCGAATGACCCGAACCCGCCGTTCAAGACGTCCGGCCTGCGCCTCGGGTCGCCTGCCGTGACCACGCGCGGCATGCGCGAGGCGGAGATGGCTGAAATCGCGGGCCTGATCGACCGGGCGCTGACCGTGCGGCACGACGAGGCGGCTCTGGCCGATGTGCGCCGCGACGTAAAGGCGCTGTGCGACCGCTTCCCGCTCTGGGGGTAAACACCGCTTGGACGAGAGGCCGTCCTGGGACGAGTACTTCATGCGGATCGCTCGCGAGGTAGCCACGCGGGCGACCTGTCTCCGTCGGCACGTCGGCGCGGTGATCGTCCGCGACCGGCGCATCCTCAGCACAGGTTACAACGGCTCGCCGCCGGGGCAGAAACACTGCACCGAGGTCGGTTGTCTGATGGAGGACGGGCGCTGCATCCGGACCCTGCACGCGGAGCAGAACGCCCTGATGCAGGCCGCCCTCCACGGCGTTTCCACCGCGGGGGCGACGCTCTACGGCACCTGCCGCCCGTGTCACGTCTGCGCCCGTATGGTCGTCGCTGCGGGCATTACCCGGGTCGTGTTTGCGGGAGAGGCGCCGTCGGGCTGGGGACTCGAAGTCCTGGCGGCGGCGGGCGTGGAACTGGTGGAGATGCCCGAAGGGGCGCCGCCGTCTGCGAATCTGGTGCTCGAAGACCGGTTGGTACGCTGACTCTGAGCGCGCACAACGCCGTCGAGGCGGTTCGAGGGAACGGATGAACGCCCTTCTCGTCAAAATGGGACTGGCCGCGGGGGTCGCGGCGCTTCTCACACTGCTTGTGGTCCCGGCGGTCAAGCGGCTGGCGCACCGGTACGGCGCAATCCGCGAGGTGCGTAACCGGGACGTCCACGACCGGCCCATCCCCCTTTGGGGCGGGGTCGCCATGTTCTTCGGCTGGCTGGTGACGGTGCTGCTGATGCGCCCTCTGGCCGGGCAGGAGTTCGCGGTAGCCGTGGGCAAGGGGGAACACCCCATCCTCGGCATCATCCTCGGCGCGGCCGTGGTCGCCGCTGTCGGGATGCTGGACGACAAGAAGGACCTGTCGCCGAAGTGGCAGACGCTCGCCCTGCTTCTCGGCGGGTTTGTGGCCGCCGTGCTCGGGGCGCGTATCGACGGGGTGACCAACCCCCTCAGCCTCTTCGACGGGACGTACGACGCGCGCGACTGGACGCCGCTGGGCCACTGGGCCATCCCGGTGACGATGGTATGGGTCTTTGTCGCCGCCAAGACCTTTGATTTTCTGGATGGCCTGGACGGGCTCGCCGCAGGCGTATGCGCGATCGCCGCGTCCACTATGGGGCTGATTGCGGCGTCCCGCGGGGAGGCGGGCGTCGCCCTCATGGCCGCGGCGCTGGTGGGGGCGTGCTTCGGCTTCCTGCGCTACAACTACAACCCGGCGTCCATCTTCATGGGCACGGTCGGCTCGTACTTCCTGGGGTTCGTACTGGCGGGCCTGGCGGTGGTCGGCACGGTCAAAGTGCCGGCGACACTGGCGGTGTTCGTTCCGCTGCTGGTCATGGGCGTTCCCGTCCTGGACGCCGTATACGTGGTCATCCGGCGCATTCTGCGCGGCGCAAGCCCGACCCAGGCGGACCGGACCCACATTCACCACCGTCTGCGCGACCGCGGGCTGACCGTGCGGCAGGCGGTCTGGGTGATCTACGGGCTGACACTGGGGGGATGCCTGGCGGCCCTCCTCCTCGTGTGGAACGGGATGCCCTGAGATGCTGCGCTCCGCCCTGGCAGCGCTGGTGCCGCGCCGCAATAAGGCGGCCGTGCTGCCGGAGGACGTAGTCCTGACCGGGGAGCGCGTGGCCCTGCGCCCGCTTCAGGAGGAGGACGCAGGCGCGCTGTTCGCGTGCGCGAGCGATGCTGAGGTGACCCGCTTCCTCCCCTGGGAGCCCGCGCGCAGCGTCGGCGCGGTGCGCGGCTTTGTGGGCGACCAGATCCGGCGCCGGCGTGAGGGCGACTCCATGGCTTTCGCCCTGCTCCTGCGGGAGACCGGCGAGATGATCGGCTCCATCGACCTGATGGACCTGAAGACGGAGCCCGGGCGGGCGGAATTGGGCTACCTGCTCCGCCGCTCGCACTGGGGCCGCGGCCTGATGACCGAGGGTGCGCGGCTGGCGCTCCAGTTCGGGTTTGAGACGCTGCGGCTCCGCCGGGTGGTCGCCTTCGCCGACGCCGAGAATTGGGGCTCGCGGCGCGTGCTGGAGAAGGCGGGGATGACCCCCTGGGGGTCGGAAACGCGCACGGTAAAGAGCCAGAAGCGGCTGTATATCCGCTACGAGATTCGACGCCGCGACGAGAAACGCGGCGAGGACGGCAGCGCCCCCTCCGCCGCCGCGTCCACCTTCGCCTGACCCAACTATGACCGAACCGAAGAAACTGACCGTCGCCTGCGTCCTCGGGACGCGCCCGGACGCCGTGAAGATGGCCCCCGTCGTGCTGGAGTTCGCCCGCCACCCGGACAAGGTCCGGCAGGTCGTCATCTCCACAGGCCAGCACCGTGAGATGCTGGACCAGGTGCTGAGCGTCTTCAAGATCACGCCCGACCACGACCTGGGCCTGATGCGGGACCGGCAGACGCTGGCGGACCTCACCGCCCGCGCCCTGCAGGCCCTGACCCCGGTCCTGGAGCAGGAGCAGCCCGACATCGTGATCGCTCAGGGCGACACCACCACGACCTTCGTTGCGAGCCTGGCAGCGTTCTATGCGAAGGCGAAGTTCGGACATGTGGAGGCGGGGCTACGCACCGACGACAAGTTCGACCCGTTCCCGGAAGAGATTAACCGCCGCCTGACCACGCGGCTGACCGACCTGCACTTCGCCCCGACCACGCTTTCGGCCGAAAACCTGTACCGTGAGGGCGTCGCGCCGGAGTCCGTGCGGGTGACAGGCAACACGGTGGTCGATGCCCTGCGCTCTGTGGCGCAGCAGGACTACACCTTTGACGACCCGGCGCTCGCCGAAGCGGTGGCGCGTCCCGGCCGGATGCTCCTGGTGACGGCGCACCGGCGCGAGAACTGGGGCGAGCCGATGCGCCGCATCTGTACCGCCATCCGTACGGTCGTGGACCGGTTCCCGGATGTCCATGTGGTATTCCCGATGCACCGGAACCCGGTAGTGCGCGAAGTCGTCCAACCGATGCTGGGCGGCCATGAGCGCATCCTACTGACCGAGCCGCAGGAGTACTTCCCGTTTGTCCACCTGATGAAGGCGTCGCACTTTGTCGTGACAGACTCGGGTGGCGCGCAGGAGGAGGCGCCTGGCCTTGGTAAACCGGTGCTGATTCTGCGCCGCACCACGGAGCGCCCCGAAGGGGTCCACTCCGGTAACGCCCGCCTGGTCGGGACGGACACGGAGGAGGTCGTGGCGCAGGCTTCGCGCCTGCTGAGCGACCCGGAGGCCTACGCGGCGATGTCAAAGGCCGCCAGCCCCTACGGAGAGGGCGATGCCGCGCAGCGCATCTGCACCTGGGTATTTGAAACGTTCGGAGTAGACACGCACCATGGCGGATGAGGGGGATGAGGCGGCGGCAACGCTTCTGGTGACGGAGAGACAGCGTGCGGTGATGGCGGCCTCCGCGGAGGGCCGCCTTCGCTTCTGGTCGCTGCTGCTCCTGCGGCTGGCGCTCGCGGTGGTCGCAATTTACGTCCTCTGGCGCGTTCGCACCGTGGTGACGACGGTGGTCGTTGCCCTGGTACTGGCGAGCGCCGTCGGCGCCCTGGTGCGGCCCCTTACCCGTATCCGCATCCCGTTCCTGCGGCCTCGTGTTCAGCGCACCATAGCGACGGCGCTGGTGTTCGCGGTGCTACTGGCGGCGACGGTGGCCTCCGTCCGCCTGATGATCCACCCCTTCGAATTGGAGTGGAACGAGCTCCAGCAGAACTGGCCGAAGTACCAGAGCACCCTGGCAGCGCAGATCAACGCTGCCCAGGCGTGGTACGCCAACCTGAACCTGCCCCCTGAGGTGCGCCAGTTCATTGAGGAGCGCCTTAGCGTGGAGGCGGTCCCCTCCCCCGGCGCGTGGGTCGCGTCGCTGCTAGGGCGGACCGTCTCATGGGCGTCCCACATCGTGGAACTGCTTCTGATCCCGGTGCTGGCCTTCTACTTCACACTGGACGCGCGCGAACTGCGCAGCGAACTTCTTTTCCTGGTCCCGAAGGCGCGCCAGCGCTCGACCCTCGCGATTCTGAGCGAGAGCAGCGCCATCATGCGCGACTATGTGGTCGCCCAGTTCTGGCTGGCGGTGATTGCGGGCGTGGTGACGGGAGTCGGCCTGTCGCTGATCGGAATGAAGTACGCCCTGATTCTGGGCATCTTCGCGGGGGTCACCCGGGCGATTCCGGTGATTGGACCGCTCCTCGGGGGCATCCCGCTGGCGACCCTCGCCTTCGTCTATGGCGCGCAGGCCGGGCAGCCCTGGCTCTGGATCTGGGTGGTGGGCTTCTTCACCCTTCTGCACCTGGTCGAGAGCAAGATCATCATGCCCAAGTTTCTGGGGCACCGACTGCACCTGCACGCCGCCATCATTATCGTCGCCCTGCTGGTGGGCGGCGAGTTCTTCGGGCTGATGGGGATGTTCCTCGCGGCGCCCGTGGCCGCCCTGGCGCGCGTCCTGATCATGCACTACGTCGTGATCCCGCGCCGCCGTCGCGAGCGCGCGGCGCGCGAAGGAGCAGCGCGAACGGGCGCCACGAACGGCGGCGGGCGCGTCCTCCGACTGGAGCGCGCCCTGCGCATCCATCACACCCCCAGCGCCCCCGGGCCGCCCCCCCCGGCGCCCGTTCATCACCAGGAGGATCGCACCGCTTGAACTTCTTCCAGTCGATAACGCTGGGCATCGTCCAGGGATTGACCGAATTCCTTCCCATCTCGTCCACCGCGCACCTGAAGATCGTCCCTGCCCTGCTGGGCTGGAAGGACCCGGGCGCTCCGGCGACCGCCGTGATCCAGCTCGGGACGGCGGCGGCGGTGGTCGGCTACTTCGCGAAGGACCTCTGGGGGATGACAAAGGCGCTCGTCGGCGCGCTGAAGCCAGGCGGCGATAAAACGTCGCCGGAGGCCCAGCTGGCACTGGGGGTCGTGGTGGGAACCGTGCCCATCTGCGTCGCTGGTTCGGTGTTCCAGGAGTACATTGAAACGGTCTTTCGTGACACGCGGGTCATCGGGGTGATGCTCATTGCAATGGCCCTGGTCCTGTTTGTCACCGACCGCTTTGTCACCAAGCGGCGCGAGATTGGGGATGTCACAGTCCAGGATGGGATTATTGTCGGGTTGGCGCAGGTGCTCGCGCTCATCCCCGGCGCGTCCCGCTCCGGCTCCACCCTTTCCGGAGCCTTTCTAACCGGTTTGAACCGCGAAGCGGCGGCGCGGTACTCGTTCCTCCTGTCCGTCCCCGCGATCGTTCTGGCGGGCCTCTACCAGATGAAGTCGTTCATCCGCCCGGAGGCCCCGCACCCCGGCGCATCTCCTGTGATGGAGTGGACCACGCCCCATCTGCTCGTGGCGACCGCGGTCTCCGGAATCGTGGGCTATGCGTCCATCGCGTTCCTGATGCGCTTCCTGCGGACGAACTCCACCACCGTATTCGTCGTGTACCGGATCGCGGTCGGGGTCGTTCTCCTGTACCTGGTTTCGAAGGGGCTGATTAATCAGTGATGGGCCTGCTGCCCGCCCTGGAGCCGTGGCAGTGGCTGATGCTGGGGCTGGCAACGGTGCTGATTGGCGCGGCCAAGACCGGCTTCGCAGGTATCGGTATCGTCTCTATCGCCCTGTTCGCCCTCGTGTGGCCCGCCCGCGAGTCCGTGGGGATCGTCCTTGTCATCCTGATCTGCGCGGACTGCGTGGCGATCTCCGCATACCGGCGGCAACTCGCCCGCTGGGACATCCTGCGCCAGATCTACCCGTGGTCCCTGCTGGGGGTGGCCCTCGGCTACCTGGCGCTCGGCCGGGTCAGCGACACGGACGCCAAGCGCCTTATCGGCGCGACGCTGCTCCTCCTGGTACTCCTCTCCCTGGCACAGCGGCTCCGCGCCCGCCCTGTGCCCGCCGCTGCGGAAGGCGCCGCCCCTCCCCCCCCGCAGGATGAAGGTCGAGTGCCGCTGTGGATAACGGCCGTGGCGGGCACCGTAGCGGGGGCCACAACGATGGTCGCCAACGCCGCCGGGCCGGTCATGGTGCTGTACCTGCTCACACGGCGGCTCGATAAGGTGTCGTTCGTGGCGACCGCAGCCTGGTACTTCTTCACGCTCAACCTGTGCAAGGTGCCGTTTGGCCTCCAACTCGGGCTGATAAACGGCCAATCCCTCCTGATCGCGCTCGCGCTGCTGCCCACCGTTCTCCTCGGCGGGATAGTGGGCAAATGGGCCCTGCCACGCGTGAACCAGAAGGCGTTCGAGTACCTGGCGCTCGGGCTCACGTTCGCGGCGAGCCTGCGCCTGCTGTTTTAGCACTGACACCCCTTGAGTGCTGTTACTGCCAGCAAATATCAGAAATTGGAAACATTTCCGGGCAAGATTTCCGTCATAATAGCCACTATCTAACCAAGCCGTGTGATTCTTGAAGACAGGAGGTTCAGGTAACGGATGGTCCTCGTGGTGGAGACGGGCAACGGAGACATCATCGAGCGGATGTGGCGCCTGGTGGTGAGCGCACGGCGCAACGACGACGCTCCCGAGATATGGCGACTGACGGACGATATCCTGCTGTCGATCCGCGACTTCTACCGCCTGGGCAGCGAGATCCGCGACACGCCGGACGCGGGCGCGGGCGCCGCCGATCGGATCACGCGCTTCCTGGACATCCCGGTAGACCCGACCACGACCGCCCCGCATCTGCTTTGCCGCCCGAACGTGGTCTACCACCTGTAGGCAAACTGTCTGTAGGCAGACTGTAGGGGAAGCAAAAACAAAGAGCGGGCCGCCCGGCGTGGGCGACCTGCTCTTCTCTGCGGCGTTTACTCCGTCTACTTGATAATCTTGATCTGCGACGGGTTGGTCAGTTCGATCTGGGGGCGGCCCTTGTACTCGCTGAAGTTTCCGGTCACCAGGACGCGCTTCCCCTTGAGTTTGGCCAGGTCGGGGAACTTCGCGAAGTGGGCGGAGTAGACCACGGCGGACAGGGCGTTCCGGTAGTCGCTGTCAAAGTTCAGGATCACAACACTGTTGCTCTCCGGCGCGAAGATCTCCGCGACCTTCCCCTCGAACGCCCCCGGCTTGCGGATCAGATTCCGCGCCCCTGCGAGATCGTCCGCCTTCAGAGCCTTCGCCACCGCCTCGCTGTCGGCGGCGACCGTGGCGAACTCGACCTTTGCAGCGACAACGTGCTGCGCCTTGCGCGGCGGCTCCTTCTCCCCGCCCTGTTCGGACTGCGCGCGAGACGGGCCGCCCCAGAAGGCGCCCAGGGTGACGGCCACAACGATGCTCGCCGCGGCGACGGAGAAGAGAAAGCGTCGACGATCCATGCAGCAGACCTCCTGAGAATGCTCCCGGTAGCGGCCGGGCATGGCAACACTATACCACAGGAGTTTTGCTAGGCGAACAGGGCGGGGGTTCCGCCGGTGTGCCAGAACAGCACGGTCTGGTCCGGGTGGTAGATTCCCCGTGCGATGCGGTCCAGCAGGCCCGCGAACGCCTTGGCGGAGTACACGGGGTCAAGGAAGATGCCCTCGGTGCGCGCCAGGAGGCGGATGGCGGCGTCGCTCTCCGCCGTGGGGACGCCGTACTTTGCGCCCATATAGTCCATTGGGCAGGTGACGTCGGCGGGCGAAACGGTGAGGTCAGCACCGAGGCGCGCGGCGACCGCGTTTGCCAGGGTCGCCACATCGGCCTGCCAGGAGGTGGTGTCGGGCAGCGCGACGCCGATTCCGTGAACGCGCGCTTGCTCCGGCCAGAGCAGACGTACTCCGACCTCGAGCCCCGCCTGCGTCCCCCCGGAGCCGGTCGCCGCCACGATAACGTCCGGCACAACGCCCTGCCCCGCCAACTCTCCCACCGCCGCAGCGAATCCGACCGAGCCGATCGCGTTCGATCCGCCGATGGGAATCACGTAGGGCTTCCTGCCCTCGCCCTCCAGACGCGCGGCGTGCGCCGCCATGAACGCCGAAACGTCCTCGCCCTCCGGGGCGAAGTGCAGCCGCGCGCCCAGCCAGTCGTCCAGCACCAGGTTCCCGGTGCTCCGCTCCGGGGCGGGGCCGCGCAGGCACAGGTGTGTCTCGACGCCGTACATCACCCCCACTGCCGCGGTCTGGCGGCAGTGGTTGCTCTGCGCCGCGCCAGCCGTCAGCAGCACGTCCGCGCCCCGGTCGAGTGCGTCCGCGAGCAGCCACTCCAGTTTGCGGAGTTTGTTGCCGCCCAGCGCAATGCCGTTCAGGTCATCGCGCTTGATGAGCAGGCGCGGCACACCCTTGCCCGCGCCCCCCAGCGCATCCCGAAGCCGGTCGAGGGGCTGCACGGGTGTCGCCCACTCGACCAGCCGGACGCGCGGGAGTCTGGCCAGTGCCCCGTTGAGGTCAAACGCGGAGGACGATGCCATCGTAGGCCACCCGAATCCCATGCGGCTGGAACGCTGCCACCAGGTCTTCGTGCATCAGGCCCCCGTTGTGCGAAAAGTGCGTCGCCACGAGCGTCGTCGTGTCCGTGACGGCGCCGCGTTTGCGCAGCTCCTCGGCCATGCGAATGACGCCGTCCACGCCCATGTGCCCCCGGTTCTGGGACTTCTGGCCGCCGTAGGTGCAGTCGAAGAGGACCAGGTCCAGAGTCGGCCCCTCGGCGAGGGCAGCCAGGGTCTCCTCCGGGTACAGGCCAGAGTCGTGACCGTAGAACAGCGTCTTCCCACCGCGGGTGAGGCGCAGGGTCAGTGCCCCGGGCGCGTGGTCCGCCGGCAGGGGCAGGATCTCGTCCCCTGTGGGCGTGGTGACCGGTTTCAGCGGCTCCAGCAGGTGGAACGCCAGGTTTGCCTTCGTGGGGTTCGCGAAGGCGGCGTTTAGCATCTCCAGCACCGGCGCGTTGCCAAACACCGCGATGGGTTCGGCGGGCGGCGTGTTGGTGAACGGCCCGGATGCCCAGGCCAGTTCGGTCGGAACGATGTGGTCGGAGTGTTGGTGCGTGAAGACGAGGGTACGGACGTCACACAGGTCGCGGTTGGCCCGCTGCATCTGCATGACGGTGTCGGCGTTGAAGTCGATCTTCAGGTCGTTGTCGAGCAGCGACCCGGAGCGGGTACGGACGTCCGGCCCGCCCCGCCGCCGCGCCTCCTGGCAGGAGGCGCAGCGGCAGAAGGGCGCGGGCCACGCCTCGGCGGCGGCAGTGCCCAGAATCGTGAGTTCCATATCGCCCCATTGTAACACTACCGTCAAGCGTGGCGGGTATACTCCGGGCAAAGAATTAACCGGATGCGGAGGTGCCCGAATGCGCGCAGCGAAACTCACCGACGAGCAGGTTCAGGAGCGTCTGGGAACCGTGGACGGCTGGGCCGTCGAGGGCGGCGTGCTGAAGAAGACGTTCGCGTTCGACGACTTCATCCAGTCCATGCAGTTTGTCAACCGACTCGCCGAAGCGGCGGAGGCGGCGCAGCACCACCCGGACATCGACATCCGCTACAATAAGGTCCACATCGGACTGGTAACCCACGACTCCGGGGGCATCACCGAGAAGGATTTTGCGATGGCCCAGGAGGCGGACGCCGTCGCCCAGCGGTAGCCCTTTATAACCTCAGGTGCGCGCGCCACCGCGATGCGGGTAGAACATCGCCCGCTTTGCTGCCTTCCCTTCTGTGTCTCCCTTGCTTCCTCAGGAATATTTCGCCCGCCTGCTCGGCTCCTCCCGGTAAGTAGTGCCGCGCCGTGTTGCCTTGCCTTCCGGCAATCTGCTACAATACCGGCGGCTCGGATTGGGCCACGGAGTTTTCTCGAACATGAAGATGCAGGAGTATCAGGCGAAGGAACTGCTGGCGAAGTACGGCGTTCCGGTGCCTCAGGGACACGTTGCCCGCACCCCCGAGGAGGCGTTCGAGGCTGCGAAGGCGCTTGGCGGCGTCGTGGTGGTCAAGGCGCAGGTGCTCGCGGGCGGGCGCGGTAAGGCCGGCGGCGTCAAAGTCGTCAAAACGCCGGAGGAGGCCCGCGACTTCGCCGCGAGCATCCTCGGTAAAGAGTTGTACTTCGAGCAGGCCAAGGGGAACCTGCGCATCGACGAGGTGCTCGTCGAGCAGGGCCTGAACATCGCCAAAGAGTACTACATCGGCATCACCACCGACCGGAGTACGCAGCGCAACGTCTTTATCGTGTCGTCCCAGGGGGGGATGGACATCGAGGAGGTGGCGCACTCGAACCCGGATGCCATCGGGCGGCTGCCCGTGGACCCGTTCCTGGGCGTCCGCGACTTCGCCATTCGGCGCGTCGCCGCGCAGGGAGGCATTCCCGCGGCCGAGGTCAGCAAGCTTGCCCCCTTCCTGCGCTCCCTCTACGATGCGTACGTGGAGAACGACGCGACCCTGGCGGAGATCAACCCGCTGGTGGTGACCGCGGACGGGACGTTCGTGGCGGGCGACGCCAAGATCAACATCGACGACAACGCCCTGTTCCGGCACGCCGACTTCCAGGCGTACTCCGAGGCCAGCGAGGAGATGCACGAGTACGAGAAGGAGGCGCGGCGGCGCGGCATCTCCAACTACGTGTACCTCGGGGGCAACATCGGGATCATCGGGAATGGCGCGGGCCTGGTGATGACCACCATGGACGAGGTGAAGCGGGCGGGCGGCGACCCGGCCGACTTCCTGGACATCGGCGGCGGCGCGAAGGCCGAGCTGGTGCGCAACTCCCTGGAGTTGGTCCTTTCCGACCCGAACGTCAAGGGCGTCCTGTTCAACATCTTTGGCGGCATCACGCGTGGCGACGAGGTGGCGAAGGGCATCATCGAGGGCGTGTCTTCGCTCGACGTGAAGGTGCCGATCGTGGTGCGCCTCGCGGGCACGAACGCGGAGGAGGGCCTGGAACTGCTGAAGACCACGGACCTGCTCCCAGCAGCCACGATGCAGGAGGCCGCCCAGAAGATTGTGTCGCTGGTCGGCAGCGACTGACGCAGGCGGAGAAGCGATGGCCGGACGCGCTCCACACCGCGACGAGGTAGCGGACCGCCTGCGGGCGATCCTGGAGGACGACGCGGCGCGCGCCGAAGTCTCCGCCTGGGCGCAGGGTTGGATCGAGAAACTGGGCGAACTCGATGAGGCGGATACAAAGGACCGCGCCGTATGGCGCGCCATGGTCCGCATGGTCGGCGTTCACCTGCCAAACGCGGACGGCACCTACGCCGATGGCGCGGAAACGGTGCGGGCGTGGCTGGACGATCTGACCGGCTCCCCTGCCCCGCAGCAGTGACAGCGACATTTCGCCGGGCGGCGGCTCACCCCGCCCGGAGTTCAGGAGAACAGAACCGATGGCCGCATTCGATTATAAGGTTGTGACACGTTCGGCAAGCGAGATGGAGGACGAGAGCGAGGAAGAGATGCTGAATGCGCTCGGCGCGGAAGGCTATGAACTCGTGAGCGTCACCGTCTCGCAGGTGACCTACCTGGAAACCACCGAAGGCGACGAGGACGAGGAAGGCGAAGAGTACACCGAGGACGTCGTCACTTACTACCTGAAGCGGCAGACGGCATAAGCGAAGCCATGAGCATTCTGATTGACGAGAGTACAAAAGTCGTCGTCTCCGGCATCACGGGGCGCGAGGGCACGTTCCACACCGGGCAGATGATCGCCTACGGCACGCAGGTCGTGGCGGGCGTCACCCCCGGCAAGGGTGGTCAGACCACCGAACACGGCGTGCCCGTGTTCGACACGGTCGCCGAGGCGGTCGAGGCGACCGGCGCGAACGCACACTTCGTGACGGTCCCGCCGAAGTTCGCGGCGGACGCCGTGATCGAGGGCGCCGCGGCGGGGGTGGAGCTGATCGTCTGCATCACTGAGGGCATTCCGGTGCAGGACATGGTGCGCGCGACCCGGTTCGTCAAGAGCACCGGGAAGACTCGCCTGATCGGCCCGAACTGCCCCGGCCTGCTGTCGGCAGGCAAGGCAAAGATCGGTATCATCCCGGCGAACATCTTCACGCCGGGGCCGGTGGGCCTCGTCTCACGGTCGGGCACGCTGACCTACGAGATTGTGGACTCGCTCACCCGGGCGGGCACCGGACAGACCACCGCGGTCGGAATCGGCGGCGACCCGATTCTGGGTACCACCTTTATCGACGTGCTGCCGCTCTTTGAGGCGGACCCGGAGACGAAGGTTGTGGTCATGGTCGGCGAGATCGGCGGCTCCGACGAGGAGACCGCGGCCGAGTATATCAAGACGATGTCGAAGCCCGTGGTCGCCTTCATCGGCGGACGCACCGCGCCGCCGGGCAAGCGCATGGGCCATGCAGGGGCGATCGTCTCCGGCACCTCCGGCAGCGCGCAGGGCAAGGTGGACGCTCTGACCGCGGCCGGGGTTCCCGTGGCCGACACCACCGCCGACATTCCGGCTCTGGTGAAGGCCGCCCTGGCGAAGGTCACCGGTTAGCCGGCGATCCGACGTGGCAAGAAGGCCCGGGCGCAGTGCCCGGGCCTTTTGTCGGCTGCGTCAGCGCGCCGGTTCCGGCATCAGCAACGGCGCGCTGACGCTTCGCCCTCCCGCTCCGAGGAGCGCGGATGTGACCGCGTCCTCCGCGGCCGGGTCACCGGCAAGCGGTTCCCGCCCGGCGTCCACGGCAACGAGAACGCCGCCCCCCTCCACACCGCTGCCATAGAACCGGGCTTCGCTCTCCGAATAGCCCGCCCGCGTCAGCGCCTCGGCGACGGAGCAGTCCCCCACTCCGGCCGATCCGGCGAGAGAGTTCGATAGCCAGCCGGATGTGACGAACGCCCCATCGCCGCACACCGCTCCGACTGGCAAGCCGAAAAGCATCCCGCTACCGGGCTGGCCGTCGAAGTCGCCTGCGCGCTCCCACTGCGGACTCACAAACGCCAGGTGTTCATCTCGCACCCCGTTCCTGCGCAATGCGATCACTGCCCGGTCCGCTTCGTCCAGTGAAGGAAACACCGCGCTTATCCGCTCCGTTCCCAACGTGGCCTCCTTAACGCCCCCGGTTTACGCGGGGATGCCCGTCCTTATATTCCCGCGGAGAGCGGTGTGCAACGTCGGGAAAGGCCGCCGGGATGTCAGGTTTCGGACCGGGCGCTGCGTCGCTCAGGCGTCCTGAAGCCAGCCCACGCTCACGGCGTAGCGGACGATATCCACGCGGCTGTCGAGGTGCAGTTTGTCCATGGAGCGCGCCTTGTAGGTCTCCACGGTCTTAACGGACAGGGCCAGGCGGGCCGCAATCTCCTTGTTGCTGTAGCCCTGTGCCACCTGGCAGAGGACAGCCGCCTCCCGCGCGCTCAGACTGTTGCGCACCGCCGCGCCGCCCCCCGGTCGTCGGTGCCGGGTCAGGTCCAGGGCGCTCGGGGGTAGCGCCGGGTCGAGGTACAGGCCGCCCGCCGCGACGGTGCGGATTGCCCGAATCAACTCCTGGCTGGCGGAGCGCATGAGGACGACCCCACCCGCGCCGGCATCCAAAGCCTGCTGGGCGTGCGCGCGGTCCCCATACATGCTGACCACGACCACCTGGCAGGCGTCGCAGACCTGGAGGATGCGCGCGGTGACCGAGGCGCTGGGCTCACCCGGCAGAGACACGTCCATCACCACCACGTCCGGCCCGTGCGCCTTCACGCTCTCCAGCGCCGATTTGCCGTCCGCCGCCTGCGCGATGACCTCCATGTCCGGCTCAGCGCACAGCAGCGCTTTCAGCCCCTCGCGCACGAGTGTGTGGTCGTCCACCAGGAGGATCCTGAGTTTCCCCGAGTTCTTCAAGCCGCTCCTTCCCTTCCTACCGCCCGGGCGCCAGCGCGCGGCGGTGCGAAAACGGTACTTTCGCACTTGCTTACCCGTTAGGGAAGGATTTTTACCCGCCCGGCCGCTACCGGGTGCGCCGGACGGGCTGCCAGCGGAACTCCAGGTAGCGGACGAGGGAGGTGAGCGGGAGCGTCATAGCGAGGTACAGAAGCGCGACTGCGAGGAAGATAGTGGTCGGTGCGGCGGACGTTCCGGCCAGTTCCTTGCCGCGCCGCATCAGTTCGGCAAGCGCCACCACGGACACCAGGGACGAGTCCTTTAGCAGCGCCACAGCCTCGTTGGTCAGCGGCGGGAGGACGCGGCGGACCGTTTGCGGCAGGAGAACGTGGCGCATGGCCTGTCCGCCGGTCATGCCGAGCGCCCGCGCCGCCTCCATCTGGCCGGAATCGATGCTTTCGATGCCCGCGCGGAAGATCTCCGATACGTACGCGGCGGCGTTCAGCGAGAGCGCCATCACGCCCGCGACAAACGGTGGCACCGATACGCCAACCGCCGGCAGCACAAAGTAGATGACGTAGATCTGCATCAGCAGCGGCGTCCCGCGCACCGCCTCGACATAGCCCGTAGCAGGTAGGCGCAGGAGCGCGAACCCCGAGATGCGCGCCAGGGCAATCAGCAGCCCGAGCGGTACCCCGATTAGCAGCGTCAGGGTGGTCAACTCCAGAGTCACAACCGCCCCGCGCAGGAGGACGGGAAGCGCGGTCCGCAGCACGTCCGGGCGTATGGCGAGCGATGAGCCGGTAGGGGGCGCTGCCAAGTCGGGGGCTCCGTCCGCGTCCGCGGCCTCCGTGGCGCCCGCCGCAACCCGCGCCGCGATCTCCGCGGGGATCGCGGTACCCTCGCCCGCCGCAGCCGCCAGCTTCGCCACGTCGGACAGGGGCAGCGGCGTCTGCATCCACTTCTCGTACAGCGCGGCGTAGCGCCCACTCACCAGCAGCCGCTCCAGCGCCCGGTTCACAGCCGCCACGAGGTCGCGACTGTCCTTGTGCGCGGCGATGCCCAGGTACTCGTCCACGAACGGGTCACCGGGCAGAATCTCCAGTTCGGCATAGCCCTTGCGCAGCATCTCCGCCAGCGCCGGGAGGTCCCCCACCGCGGCGTCCGACTTGCCGTTGCGCACGTCGAGCAGAGCGTCCTGCAGGGCGTCGAACCGGTGGATGCGGTCCGCAGGCATCCCCCGCTTCTCCAGGGCGAACTGCCCGGTGGTCTCCTGCTGGACGGCCGCCGTCAGGCCGCCGCGCACTACAGCATCTGGCCCGGAGACCCGCGCATCCCCCTTGCGGCGCACAATCACCTGTCCGGACAGAAAATACGGCCGCGAAAAGGCGTATCCGCCCTTTTTGCGCTCCTCGGTAATCGTGATGCCGGACATCGCCAGGTCGCACTTGCCAGTCTCGACGGATGCCAGCACGCCCGCCCACTCCAGGGACTCGAACCGGACCGGCACCCCGATCTCCTCGCCAATCGCCTTTCCGAGTTCGATGTCGAACCCCGTCAGGGCGTCATTCTCCACGAACTCGAACGGCGGATATGTGGCGTCCGTCGCAATCAGGATCTCATTCTTCGCCCGGACGCGCCGCAGGGCGTCATCCGCGCGCGCGGCCGGCGCAGCGACAGCGAGCGCCAGCAGGAGCAACAAGAGCAGCAGAAGCGATGGGCGAGCGACTCGGGGAGCGAGGGCGGTCATGCAGGAACGTTGCCCACGACTCATATTTCTTCCTTCTCGCCGCACCGCGTGTGCAGGAGAACCGGACACCCGGGGCGAATCCAGGCATCGATATGTCACGACTCCGCGTGCTCCTCACCGGCGCGGCGGGCCGCATCGGCTCCACCCTTCGCCCCGCCTTCGCCGACCGTTATGACGCCGTCTGGCTGGACAGAGAGCCCATCGAGGGCGAGCCTGACGCTCTGACGATGGACCTGTCCGACCTCGGCGCCCTGGAGGCGGCCATGCGGGGCGTGGACGTGGTGGTTCATCTGGCCGCCCAACCGAACGAGGCTCCCTTCAACGAGGTCCTGGTCCCCAACAATGTGGTCGGCCTGTACAACACGTTCGAGGCAGCGAAGCGCGCGGGCGTCCGCCGCGTCGTCTTCGCCTCCACCGTCCAGTCCGTCGCGCGCTACCCGCACGATGTCCGGGTCGAGGTGGACATGCCCCACCGCCCGAACACGCTGTACGGCGCGACCAAAGCGTTCGGCGAGATCGTCGGCCGGTGGTATCACGACACGCACGGAATGGAGTTCGTGGGCGTCCGCATCGGGTGGTTCATCAAGTACGACGAAGACCTGCTGCGCGAGCGGGCCGCCGCCAGCAACATCTGGCTGTCCCCGAACGACGCAATCCAGATGTTCACGAAGGCGACCGAGGCGCCGGGCGTCGGGTATGTCGTCGTGTCCGCCACCTCCCGCCCGCTCCGGGAGTACCTTTCCCTGACCACCGCGCGCGAAGTGCTCGGGTACGACCCGATCGACAACGCCGCCGACTACCTGGAAGCGGAAGCGCCTGCCGATGCCCATTGACCCCGCTACCTGTGATCGCATCGCCCGGGCCGCTCTGAAGGCCACCAGGGCGCCGGGCGCGGCGCTGGCGGTCGTGACGCCGGAGGGGGTATACACCGGCGCCTACGGCCTCAAAGCGTTTGACGGCGAAGAGGCCGTGACGACCGACACGGTCTTTGCGATCGCGTCCACCACCAAGGCGTTCACGACCGCGGCCATGGCCATGCTCGTCTCCGAAGGCAAGATGGCCTGGGACGACCCCGTACGCAAGCATCTGCCGGAGTTCCGCCTGTCCGACCCGCTGGCGGATGCGAACGTCACCCTGCGCGACCTGGTCTGCCACCGCACCGGCCTTCCCCGCCACGACATGCTCTGGTTCCGCGCACCCTGGGGGCGGTCCGAGTTCCTGCGGCGGGTTGGCTCCGCAAAGCTAACGGCAGGCTTCCGGGCGAAGTACCAGTACCAGAATATCTGCTTCACGGCGGCGGGCGAGGCGGTGGCTCGGACCGCGGGCTTCGGTTGCTTCGAGGAATTTGCCCACGCCCGAATCTTCACGCCGCTAGGCATGGCGAACGCGAACTTCACTAACGAGGAGACGCTTGCCCGTGACCACGCCCTGCCCCACCGGCGCGAAAAGAGCAAGACCGAGCGCCTGGAGTGGCGCTTTGATGACATCGGCGGCGCGGGCGGCATCCGGGCGTCCGTAAACGATCTGGTACCGTGGCTCCGATTCCAACTCTCCGGCGGCCTCGGCCCGGACGGCGAGCGCCTGGTGGACGAAAAGGCGCTCCGGGAGACGCACCTGCCGCATATGGTGGTGCCGCAGGACGACGAATCGCGCCTGGTGTACCCGGAGACCGTGCAGACCTCCTACGCGCTCGGCTGGTCGGTCATGGACTACCGCGGCGGCCACCGCCTGCTGACCCACGGCGGCACGCTGAACGGCTTCCGCTCCATCGTTACGCTCGCGCCGGACCGCGGCGTCGGCGTCGCCGTGCTCTCCAATATGTACTCCCACGCGGTCGAGATCACCCGGTGCGGCGTGCTCGACCACCTGCTCGGCCTCCCGCCGCGCGACTGGGCCGGGGTCTATGCCGCGCGGGTGCGCAAGGCGGAGGCCGACGCGAAGCAGCGCAAGCAGGAGCGGCGGGCGAAGCGCCACCGGGGAACGCGCCCCTCGCTCGCGCTGGACGCCTTCGCAGGGACGTACGAGGACGCGGCGTACGGCCCCGCCACCGTCACCCGGGAGGGGAATGCCCTGCGGCTCGCCTGGTCGACGTTCGATGTCCCGCTCAAGCACTGGCACCATGACATTTTCGTGACCGCCACGGACGACCCGGACTTCCGGGAGGTCGAGGTGCAGTTCGTGCTGTCTTCCGCAGGCGAGTCTTCCACGCTCCGGCTTCTGGACACCGACTTCGCCCGGACCGCCCCGCCTCCTGCTCCTGCGTCTCCTTGACGGCGTATTTTACGAAGGAGGGTGCTGTCGAAGATGACCGAGGAAAACAAGAAGACGCTGTTTGCCGGCGTTTTCTTCGCGGTCGCACTCACCGCCTCGCTCTACCTGTACCGGGCGAATGCGCCGCGGGGCGTGCCGGAGGCGCAGATAGCAAAAGCGCTGCACTACCGGAACGTAAGCTCCTATCGGCGCGGGCGGACGCTCACGGCCCAGACGGCGAAGGTCGCGAATGAGTACCTCGCCCTGAAAGCGGCCGGAAAAACGGGCGTGGAGGGCGAGGCACGCTTCTCCCCGTCCTTCTTCCGCGAGATTGACCGCGTGCTTGCCCACCCTGACCCCTCGGGCCGATATCGCGATACCCTCGAAGCGGACGCCTTTTCCGCCCTGACTGGCGTCGGGCAGTACGGCACGGCCGCCGACCGGGAACAGGGGATGCAAAGGCTGCGCAGGCTGGCGGTCTCGCCCTCACGCTTCTACCGGCTGGCGGCGGCTCCCGCCCTGCACAGCTACTCCTCAACGGAGGCGAATGTCCTGTTGGAGCGTCTGACCCATGACCCCGATCCCCAAGTCGCCGCCTTCGCGGCCGAATTCCACGATCCGGCGCAGAAGGTGGACCACCCGTAGACCGGCGCGGCCCGCCTTCTCCCTGGCGGAGCTGCTGGTGGTCCTGGGCATCCTGTCACTGCTGGTGGCCCTGCTGCTTCCCGCGCTGCAGCGGGCGCGGGCGACGAGCCGCGAGAGCGCCTGCGCCACCAACCTGCGGCAGGTCGGCGCGGCCCTGTTGATGTACCTCGCCGACTACGACGACACCTTCCCGTATGCCATCGACCCGTGGCGCAAGGCGCAGGAGGGCTTCCCCGATCAGGGCGAGCCGTGGTACGCCGATATCCCGCGCCTGCCGACATTCCCCGACGTCATGAAGCCGTACCTGGCTGACTTGCGCGTTCTGTCCTGTCCCAGCGACACCGGCGTGGACGATGACCGATCCCAGGGCCGCACCCGCTACGAACAGTATGGGATGAGCTACACGTTCGCGGACTCCTACGGGCTGAGCGGCAAGCGCCTGGGCGACTTCCCCGAACCTGCCCGTACCTCCTACATGGACGACATCGGCCTCAGGTGGCATCTACTGGTCCCCCGCTCCGAGGCAACGTTCTTCGAACAGCGCGGTAGCGCGCTCTACCTCGACGGACACGTGAAGCTGGAGACGCCTGCCCATCTCCTGAAATAACAGGATGCTGGGCATCGGGTAGGAGGAACCGACGGCGGCGGCGAACGTACCACCCAAAATACCATCGGAAACGAGGGGAAACGTTCACCGTGAAGTCCTCCGAGATCGGGACCAGCGTCGGCATCGACGCGCCCGCCATCCACGCCTACCGTGCCGCCTTCGCCGCCGACCCGCGCAACCGCACCGCGCTGAACGCCGTTACCAAGACCAGCGTCCGTACGGTCGCCCTGAACCGTGAGGCGGTGGTCCGCAACAACCACACGTTCTCGCACATGGTCAAGGCAGGCGCCGCGACCAGCCAGAACAGCAGCGGGCGCTGCTGGATGTTCGCCGGACTGAACCTGTTCCGCCAGACGGCGGCGCAGAAGATGAACCTCGAAGACTTTGAACTCTCCCAGAGCTACCTCTTCTTCTGGGACAAGTTGGAGCGATCGAACTACTTCCTGGAGAACATCCTGGCGACCCTGGACGAGCCGACCGACTCGCGCCTGATCGCCTATCTGGTGTCGCATCCCATTCAGGACGGCGGCCAGTGGGACATGTTCGTGAACCTAGTGCGCAAGTACGGCGTGGTGCCGAAGTCCGTGATGCCGGAGACCGAGAGCAGCAGCGCGTCGTCGGTGATGAACGCGATGGTGACGCTGAAGCTGCGCGAGTACGCGGCGCGGCTGCGGCAGGCCAACCGGGCCGGGGCCACGATCGACGAACTGCGGGCGCATAAGGCCGAGATGATGGAGGAGGTGTATCGCATGCTCTCCATCCACCTCGGCGAGCCGCCGACCGAGTTTGAATGGCAGTGGCGCGACAAGGATAAGGAGTTCCATCGCGAGGGCACCCTCACCCCGCAGGCGTTCTACGAGAAGTTCGTGGGCATCGATCTGGACGACTACCTGTGCCTGATCCACTGCCCGATGGAGTCCACCCCGTTCAATGCCCTCTACACGGTGCAGTACCTCGGCAACGTGGTCGGTGGGCACATTGTCCGTTACGTGAACGTTCCCATGGACGTCCTGAAGGCGGCGACCGTGGCGCAGGTCACGGCGGGCGAGGCGGTCTGGTTCGGCTGCGATGTCGGCAAGAACTTTGACCGGGAACTCGGCCTGATGGACATGGAGCTGTTCGACTACGACGGCATCTATGGGACGTCCTTCACGCTGAACAAGGCGGAGCGTCTCGACTACGGCCATAGCCAGATGACACACGCGATGGTCTTCACCGGCGTCGATTTGGACGACGACGGCACGCCGCGCAAGTGGCGGGTGGAGAACTCCTGGGGCGAGAAGGGCGGCGAGAAGGGCTTCATGGTCATGACCGACGCCTGGTTCGACGAGTTCAACTACGAGGTCGTGGTCCAGAAGAAGTACGTCCCGGCGGAGGTCGTCGCCCTGCTCGACACCACGCCGACGGTTCTCCCCCCATGGCACCCCATGGGCGCCCTCGCATAGGGCGAAGGACGATCGCTGGCGGTCCCGCCAATGCGGGGCCGCCGGCCTTTTGGATACAGGAAGGCGCCCGAAGCCGTCCTGTCAGGGCTGCCGCAGCAACGCGGCGGCGATGGCGGCGATGGCGGCGGTCAGGATGATGATCGGGACGCTGACGCGGCGCGAGGCGAGCAGTGCAAAGCCGGAAACGGCGAACGCGAGCTTCAGCCATAGCGGACCGGTCGCGGCGGAGATCAGGCGCGACAGGATGACGGCAGAGATGCCGATCACCGCCAACCCGAGCCCCTGAACGAACCCCTCAATGGCCGGGTGGTGGCTCACCCGGCGGTACACCCTCTCCACCCCAAGGATGAGGAACGGCGGCAGCGCGACCGCCGCGGCGGAGAGCAGCGCGCCCGGCACGCCTCCCACGAAGTACCCCAGGCACACCACCCAGAGCCCCGTCGGGCCCGGCGCGAGTTGCCCGAGGCCGAGGGATTCGGCCATGTCGCCTTCGCTGGCCCAGGAGCGCGCGACCACCACCTCCTGGTGCAGCGCGGGCAGGTTTCCCGTGCCGCCCGTGGAGAGCAGGGTCGCCTTCAGCACAACCCAGAAGATTTCGAGCGCAGAAGCGCCGGATGGGAGCGGCATCAGACGGCAGCCTCCTCGGGGGCTACCGCGGCGTCGGTGACCGGCGGCGCTTTCGGTGGGGAGATTACCCCCAGCAGGGCGCCGAGCAGTCCGCCCGCGCCGAGGATGGCGATGACCGGCACACGGCCCGGCAGGAGCGCCGCGGTCGCGGCGCTCCCGCCCGCGATGAGCAGGCACGCGGCCAGCCGCCCCTTTCGCGTGCCCTTGAGCAGCCCTCTGCCCGTGCGAAACGAGCCGTACAGGCCCATCCCCACCGTGGCCGGGACCACGCCGCCGCTGAGCGCGGAGCGGACATACGGGTTATCGCCGAGCGAGCGGGCCAGCGCCGCGAGGGCGATGGCGGCGGCGACGGCGGGCACCAGCATCGCGAGGAGCGAGACCACCGCGCCCGGCACCCCGCGCACACGCCGACCGAGCAGCAGCGTCAGCGCCAGCAGGTTCATACCAGGCGCAAGCTGCACCAGGGTCAGTTCGCGCGCGAACGCAGCCTCGTCCACCCACCGCTCCCGGTCCACCGCGACGCGCCGAATCAGTTCCTGCGTCGCCGTGCCCCCGCCGAACGACTGGATGCCGATGGTGAACCAGAGCGCGAAGAGGCGTGCGAGGGACGGTACGACGGTGGGAGGGGGCGGCGCGGTAGGCATGCCCTGTTGTATACCAGCCCCCGCGCATCCTGCGCCAACCACCGCCAACTATGCGCGGAGTGCGCTATACTGTTCGTGAACCGACACCTGTCAGGAGGAACGCGGGCTTTGTCCATTCTCGTCATCGGCGGCGCGGGCTACATCGGGTCCCACACAGCCAAGGTGCTGAAACAGCGCGGCTACGACGTGGTCATCTATGACAACTTCGAGCTGGGCCACCGGGAGGCGGCAGAGTTGGTCGGCTGCCCGTGGGTTCACGGTGACTACGGCGATCTCATCGCGCTGGAGAAGGCGATCCGGGTCCATAAGGTGGACGCCGTGATGCACTTCGGCGCCTATGCGTCGGTCGGTGACTCGGTGGCGGACCCCGCCAAGTACTACGAGGGTAACATCATCAAAGGGCTGGTGCTGCTGCGCGCCCTGCTGAACCAGAACGTCCCACACATCATCTTCTCGTCGTCCGCGGCCACCTACGGGGAGCCGCAGGTCGTCCCGATCCCCGAGGACCACCCGCAGAAGACGGTGAACCCCTACGGCGAGACGAAGCTGATGTTCGAGCGCATCCTGCGCGACTACGACGCCGCGTTCGGCCTGAAGTCGGTGAGCCTGCGCTACTTCAACGCGGCGGGCGCGGACCCGGAGGGCGTTCTGGGCGAGGACCACACGCCGGAGCAGCATGCGCTGCCGCTCATCATCGATACGGCGCTTGGCCGGCGCGCGGAGTTCAAGATCTACGGCACCGACTGGGACACGCGGGACGGCACCTGCCTGCGTGACTTCGTCCATGTGTTCGACCTGGCGGATGCCCACATCCTGGCGCTGGAGTACCTGCGCTCCGGCGGCAAGACCAACGCCTATAACCTGGGCAACTCCTACGGCACGACCGTCAAGGAGGCTGTGGAGGCCGCCGAGAAGGTCCTGGGTGTGAAGATTAACGCCGTGCCCGCGCCGCGGCGGCCCGGCGACCCGGGCAGCCTCGCGGCGTCCTGCGACAAAATCCGCAGCGAACTCGGGTGGAACCCGAAGTACCCGGATATCGAGTCGATTATCCGCCACGCCGCCGCGTGGCGCGAAGCGCATCCGAACGGCTACCGCAGCGTCAAGCCCGCGGCATAGCCTCCCATGAACGCGGGCGTGGTCCCTTGAACAGGTACCACGCCCGCACACGCCCCGTCATCATGCGAACCCTTTCCGCCTTCCTTGCCATTGGACTAGTCTCCGTACTCGCCGCCCTGCCCTCGCGGGGTCAGCCCCCCGCGCCTTTGCTCCCCCCGCTCCCTGCGGGCGTCGCCGCGCTGGAGTTTAGCGACTTCTTTGTGCGGCCTGTCGGCCCGCGCGGGCTGGAGTTGACCGAGAAGCTTCTGAGCCTGGACGGCAAGCGCGTGCGTCTGCTCGGGTACATGGTGCAGCAGGAGGAGCCGCGGCCGGGGACGTTCCTGTTGTGCGAGCGCCCCCTTCTCATTGACGAACACGAGGGCGGGTACGCGGACCTGCCCCCGGCGCACGTCCGCGTACTGGTCCCCACCGCCGCCGATCGGGTGCTGCCCCACACGCCGCGCCCGCTGCTGCTGACCGGCACGCTCTCCGTGGGCAACCGCCGCGAGCCGGACGGCTCCGTGTCCCTGGTCCGCCTGACGCTGGACGCGCCAGCGGCCTCGTCCGATACCCCAACCACCACCCCCCAGTGAGGAGTTGCTTCGTGAATCCGACCGCATTCCGTCTCCGCGCCGCGCTGCTGCTCGGCGGTGCGCTGCTGACGGCCGGGTCCGCCGCACAGGCAGACCCCATTATCTCTCGCCTGAACCCGCCCAGCCGCCTGTTCTCGGAGAAGTCCACAGACGGCCCCATCACCGCGCGCTTCCTCCCGGACCAGCGCTTCGACCTCCAGGCCACCGTGCAGCCGGACCCGGGCCAGCGCATCACGAAGGTTGAGTTCTTCGTGGATGGGGCGTCCGTCGGGGTTGCTACCAGCCTCCTGCCCGCGGATGCGAACGGCGTGAAGGAGAACAGCGTCAGCGCCCATCGCCGCGCCTACGCCCTTTCCCGCCCGGGCGTACATGAGCTGCGCGCCACCGCGACCCAGAGCGACGGCAAGACAGTGACCGCGGTCGGCAACTTCGAGATCGTGGGTGTCGGCGGGGGCAAGCGCCGCGCGAAGAACATCATTTTCATGATCGGGGACGGATTCGGCCTCGGGCACCGCTCTGCGGCGCGCGTACTGCTCAAGGGCAACCTGCAGGGCAAGGCCACCGGCCGGCTCGCGATGGACTCCTTCCCGGCCACCGGCTTCGTCATCACGCCCTCCCTGAACTCGATTGTGACCGATTCGTCCCCGGGCGCCCACTGCTACGCCACGGGCAACAAGGCGGACAACAACGAGGAGGGCGTGTTCCCGGACGATACGAAGGACGCCTTCGACAACCCGCGCATCGAGAACGTCGGCGAGTACCTGCACCGGAAGCAGAACAAGGCGCTCGGCATCGTCACCACGGCCGACGTTGAGGACGCGACCCCCGGCGCCTTCGGAGCGCACACAGCCAACCGTGGCGCGGGCACCGGCATCACCGATATGTTCTTCGCGGAGCGCGCGAAGTCGGGCCTGAAGGTGTTGATGGGCGGCGGTCGCCGCTGGTTCCTTCCCGCCGGCACACCCGGCTCACAGCGGAACGAGGCCAACGACTATGTGCTGCCCGAGGATGCCGCGGCGGCCTGGGGCGTGTCCCGGGGCAGCCGCGACCCCGCTACGGACATGCTGGAGGAGTGGCGCAAGGACGGCTGGCACTACGTCCCGGATAAGACCGCCATGGAGGCGGCCCCCGACGACGGACGTCTGCTCGGCCTGTTCGCGCTCGGGCACATGAACGTCGCCAAGGACAAGATCGACGGGCGGCGCGGCACGGGCAAGGTGGTCAACGACTTTGGGTTCCCGGACCAGCCCATGCTGGACGAGATGGCGCGCAAGGCGCTGCGCGTGCTGGAGAAGCACCGGGATGGGTTCGTCCTCTTGGTAGAAGGAGCGTCCATCGACAAGCAGACGCACGCGATGGACCCGGAGCGCTCCCTGCTGGATGTGATCGAGTTTGACCGGGCCGTTCAGGTCTGCAAGGAGTTCGCGGAAAAGAACCCGGACACGCTCATCGTCGTGACCGCGGACCACGACTGCGGCGGCATGAACATCATCGGGGCATCCCGCGTGAGTAACGCCGAACTGGCTGAGCGCGCGGCCCGCGGCGGTGGTGTGAAGGAGCTTCGCGACCCCGTCGTGGGCACCTACGAGTCGGCAGGGTTCCCCCGGTATGTCATCGCGCCGGACGGCTACCCGGTCACGACGGATATCGACGGCAAGATGCTCCTCGGTCTCGCGGCGAACGCCGACCGGTATGAGGACTGGCTCACGAACCCGCTTCCCCTGGATGGTAGACTGCAGGGCTATCCGAAGGGGCCGAAGGAGCGCGACGTTGCAGGCGGCTTCCTGATCACCGGGCAGGTGCCGGGCGGCTCCGCGGTACACACGGGCACCGACGTCCCGATCTCCGCCTTCGGGCGCGGGGCCATGTCCTTCGTGGGCGTCATGGACAACACCGACGTCTTCTTCAAGGCGCTGCAGGTCGTTCTCAGCGGCGAGCGGTAGACGGCCTGAAACACGACGGCCCCGGTGCGGAAGAGTTCCGCACCGGGGCCGTCGTGTTTCAGGCCGTCAGCGGAGCGGGCGGGACGAGCGGTCTGTCAGCACCGCGCGGCTGATCATCTCGCCGTCCAACCAGAAATACTCGAACGGCGTTTCCCCGAGCGCCATTCGCTCGATGTTGACGTGTTCGAGCAGGCCCAGCTCCTCACGGAACTGGTACGCCGAGTCTCCGTCCGTGAAACAGGCCATATACTCCTGCCCGTTCTGCCGGAGGCAGATATACTCGCCCGTTTCGATATGCCTGAGCGTGTGAACGTTCTGTGATATGTCCACCAGGGACTTTGGTTTGTGCTTCATGTTATTTTGCAGCGCTCAACTCCCGTGTCGCCTATGACGCGGGCCACCAGAATCTCCTATCGGATCGCTGCCTCCGTCTCAAACGACGCCCCGATAGCGGTAGTTGTTCCCGATTAACATGTGCCCGTTCCGCGCGCGATACAATCGCGAATGTGAAACACCGCACACCAGTTTCCGGAAAAACCGTCCTTGCCGTCGCCGCGACAGCGGGGGTAAGCGCCCTGGCGCTGGCCACTCCAGCCCTGATGGCGTGGGTCTTCCTGCACCCGCCGCGCCGCATCCACCGGAGGACGCCGCGCACGGCCCTCGGGCTCGCGTATGAGCGGTTTAGCCTGCGCGCGTCGGACGGAGTTCGCCTGTCCGCATGGTTTATCCCAGCCACCCCCGCCACGGCGCCGCGGGGGGTAGTGGTCCTCGCCCACGGCTACCACGGCAATCGGCACACCATGCTTCCGTACGTCCGGTTTCTCCACGAGGCCGGATATTCCGTGCTGACCTTCGACTTCCGCGCGCACGGCTGGTCCGGCGGCCGCCGGACCACATTCGGCGTCCACGAAGCGTTCGATCTCCAGGCGGCCCTGGACTGGGTCTTCGACAACCCGGAACTCGCCGGGTTGCCGGTCGCGCTCCTCGGAGAGAGCATGGGTGCTTCCGTTGCCCTTTTAGTCGCGGCGGAGGAACCGAGGGTTGGCGCGGTGGTCGCGGATTCGGGGTTCGCCCGCTTCGACAGCGCGGTCAGTGGGCGGTTCTCGTCGGTCTTTGGGGAGCGGGCGTCCCGCGTCCTCGCGCCGCCGACGCAGAAGATCGGCGAGCGCATCCTGGGGCTGCGCTGCGAGGAGATCGCCCCGGTGGAGGCGCTGCCGCGTCTCGCGCCGCGCCCGGTTCTCCTGATCCACGGCACCGCGGACGACTTTATCCTGCCGGAGAACGCGGACGCCCTGTACGCTGCCTCCCCGGAGCACACGACTCTCTGGAAGGTGAAGGGGGGGCAGCACTGCACCTCGGTGTTCGTGGCGGGGCGCGAGTACGCCCGGCGGGTCACCCGGTTTCTGGACGACGCCCTGCCCCGCCCTCAGGGCGAGGCGGGCAGCGGCGGCCCGCCCCCGTAGAGCCGGACCAGGGCCAAGATCACGCTTACGGTCACCGCAGACAGGAGGGTCGTCCAGAACACGCACTCCGCCGCCAGCTCGACGTCCCCCTGCTGCTCGATGGTCAGAAGCATCGCGTTCACCGCGGTCGGCCCGGCGGACGCCACGATGATGCCCGCGCCCGGCCACGGCCACAGGCCCAGCGCCACCACGACGCCGGTAGTTACGGCGGGAAGAACCAGCAGTTTCAGGCCAATCACCGGAAGGACCACCCTCCACCGCGGCCACCGCGCCTGCAGCGAGAGCTGCGCGCCCAGTGTCACCAGGGCAACCGCGATCACCCCCTCCGCGATCAGCTTCGTGCCGTAGAGGACCGGTTCGGGCAGCGCGACGTGCAGAGCGCGGAGCCCGAAGGCCAGCAGCAGCGCGTAGAGCATCGGCAGCTTCAGATACGCCAGGACGGCGTCCTTCAGGCCGCGCCCGGTGAGCGCGGCCATGGCGGCGTACCCCACGCCCCAGAGCGACAGGTTGGAGACCATAACGATCACCGCCTGCACGGCGGCGCCTGCCGCGCCGAACGCCCGCACAGCGACCGGGATGCCGAAGTTCCCCGCGTTGAACACCGCGGACGAGATCAGGGCGACGGCCAGCGTCTCTCGCCGCACATCGGCGCGCCGCAGGAGGGCCCAGAGGGGCACCGCCAGGCACACCTTCGCCAGCAGGACCGCGCCGGCAATGCCCGCGATGTCCCGCGCGGAGAGACGGCTGGTGTAGAGGTAGTAGAACAGAAAAACGGGGACAAAGAGGTAGATCTGCAGCTTCGAGAGTGTCTGCATGTCCAGCCGGTGAAAGCGCTGGACGAGCGCGCCGCCGAGGACGATGAGCAGGACCGGGACGATGACGGTGGCAAACAGGCTGCCGGATTGGGCGAGAAACTCCACACTCCCGTTATACTTCCCTTCGCGCCGCACCGCCCCGCCCCGGGATGGGTAAGAAGGAAGTGGCGCGCGGAAATAGGCCCGGGCGCCCTGTGAAAGTTCAGGAGGTTGCCCCGATGCAAGAGTGTCCGTCCTGCCACCGACTGGTAAGCCATCTCGACGATGACCCGCCGCCGCAGAGCGATTTTCAGGCATGGAGGGCGCTGAGCCAGGAGCACGCGCCGGACTGCGACTGGGTGCGCACCCATGCTCCCGCGGCACAGGCCCTAGCCGCCGCCGTCAGCGCCGGCAAGGATGACATGGAGCCGGTAGACGAGTAGCGGGTTCCTTCGGCGCCTCGGCCCGGCTCTCCGTAAGCCGGGCCGAGGCGCCGGGTCACGTGTCCTGCCGGGGCTTTCGGCTGCGGCGCGCCCGCGCGGCGGCAAGTGCCCCCGCCACCGCTTCCAGCAGCTCCACCGCGTCCGCGGACGCCGCGCCCTTTTCGGGGTCCAGGGTCACCCGGTCCGGGAGAACTCGGCGCCCCGGGAGGCGAACTCCTGCTGGAGCGGCGTGATCCGGGCGGCCGTGAGTCGCACCCCCTTCCGGAGTTTCAAAACGAGTTTCCCGCTGCCGGACTCCGCGGCCACAGACCCCACACCCGCCTCCCGGCAGCGCAGGCGCAGCCGCGCCAGCCGGAGCAGTGATTCGAACTCTGCGAGCGGCGCGCCGTAACGGTCCGCCGTCTCGGCGCGCACGGCGGAGAGGCTGTCCTCCGAGCGCGCCGACGCGACCCGGCTGTAGAGGGTCAGACGCTCCGACTCGTCCGGCACGTAGCCGGCGGGGATGCCCGCGGCCACGCCCGGCAGGTCCACCGGCGGGAGCGGTACGTTCCGCGGGTCCGGCTTCGCGCCGCGCGCCGCGGCAAGCGCCCGGTCCACCATCCGCAGGAACAGGTCGTACCCGACCGCGGCGGCCGCCGACGCCCCGCTCTGCTCCAGGCCGAGCAGGCTCCCTGCCCCGCGCAGCTGCAAATCCCGCTCCGCGATGCGGTGGCCGGAGCCGGGCGCGGTGAAGCGGCGCAGTGCCTCCAGGCGCTGCGCCGCCTCCTCGGTCAGCGCGTCCGGGCGGCGGTACAGGAGCAGGGCGTACGCCTGCGCCTCGGAGCGCCCGACCCGGCCGCGGAGCTGGTACAGCTGGGCGAGGCCCAGCCGGTCGGCGTCGTCCACGATCAGCGTATTGGCATTCGCGACGTCCAGCCCGGTCTCCACGATCGTCGTGCAGACCAGCACGTCCGCCTCGCGCTCGTAGAACGCCGCCATGGCGTCCTCCAGCTCCTCTTCCGCCATCTGGCCGTGGGCCACGCGCAGCCGCACGCCCGGGACGAGCTTCTCCAGACGCGCGGCGGCTTCGGCGATGCTTTCCACCCGGTTGTGCAGGTAGTACGCCTGTCCGCCGCGTTCGACCTCGCGCAGGAGGGCGTCCCGCACCAGGGCGTCGTCGTACTCGTGGACGGTGGACTCAACCGGCGCGCGGCCACGGGGCGGGTCCACGATCACGGACACGTCCAGCACCCCGGCGGAGGCCAGGCTGAGCGTGCGCGGGATCGGCGTCGCCGTCATCGTCAGCACGTCCACGGTTTCGCGGAGCTGCTTCAGGCGCTCCTTGTGGGCTACCCCGAACCGCTGCTCCTCGTCCACGACCACCAGACCCAGGTCCTGGAACGCCACATCTTCGGAGAGCATGCGGTGTGTCCCCACCGCCACATCCACCTCCCCCGCCCGCAGCCGCTCCAGCGCCTCCCGCTGCTCCTCCGGGGGCGCGAACCGTGACAGCAGGGCGAGTCGGACCCCGTGCCCGGCGAGCCGGTCCGTAAAGGTCTGGAAGTGCTGCCCGGCGAGGACCGACGTGGGGCATAGCACGGCAACCTGCCGCCCGGCATGCGCCACCTTGAAGGCGGCGCGCACCGCGACCTCGGTCTTGCCGTAGCCGACATCCCCCACCAGAAGGCGGTCCATCGGGCGCGGCGCCTCCAGGTCCCGCTTGACGTCCGCGATAGCGGCGAGCTGGTCCGGCGTTTCTTCGTGCAGGAACGCCGCCTCCACCGCCGCCTGCTCCGGAGTGTCCGGGCCGTAGGCGTGCCCGGCGCGGGCCGCCCGTTCGGCGTACAGGCGCATCAACTCCGCGGCGACCGATTCCGCCTCGCGCCGGGCGCTGGCGACGGACTTCGCCCACCCCTGTCCGCCCAGCCGGTCCGGCGCGGGGGCGCCGCCGTTGCCGCCGCCCCCGGGACCGTCGTACGGCCACACCCGGTCCGCCTGGTCCGCCGGCACGTAGAGCCGGTCCCCGCCGCGGTACTCCAGCAAAAGGTACTCCCGCTCGGGCGGCGCTTCGTTCTGGTCCGGAGTCGGCGTGGCCACCCTCTCCAGCCCGCGGAACAGGCCGACGCCGTGGTCCACATGGACCACGGCCTCCCCCGCTGTCAGCCCGGCAAGCGGCGCTTCCGCTTCCGCATCCGGGTCGTTGTCTTCGTTTGTGCTGCCGTCTCCGGGCGCGCCGGCTGTGGTTTTCGACACGCTCAGACCAGCGGCTTTCCGCCGGTGACACCGTAGATCTGCCCGGTGATGTAGCTGGCCGCCTGGGAGGCCAGGAGAACGTAGACCGGGGCGAGCTCGGCCGGCTGGCCGGCGCGGCCCAGCGGCGTGTCCTGCCCGAAGGTCTTCACCTGCTCGGCGGGCATGGTGGACGGAATCAGCGGCGTCCAGATCGGCCCGGGCGCCACGGCGTTGACCCGAATCCCTTTCTCCGCCAGGTCCGCCGCGAGGGCCTTGGTGAAGTTGGTGACCGCGCCCTTCGTAGTCGCATAGGCCAGGAGCGACGCGCTCGGCTGGTACGACTGGATTGACGTCGTGTTGACGATCGCGCTGCCGGGCTTCATATGCGGCACCGCCGCCTTGGTGAGATAGAACATCGCGTAGATGTTGGTCCGGAAGGTGTAGTCCCACTCCTCGGACGGAATCTCCTCGATGCCCCCGTAGGTGCGCTGGAACGCGGCGTTGTTGACCAGGATATCAACGCGCCCGAACTCGTCCACGGCGCGCCGGACGAGTGCCTGGCAGTGCGCCTCGTCGCTGATGTCGCCGGGTACAGTCAGAGCGCGGCGGCCGGCCTCGGTTACATAGCGAGCCGTCTCCTGCGCGTCCTGTTCCTCGCTCAGGTACGAGAGGAGGACGTCGGCGCCCTCGCGGGCGAAGGCGATGGCGACGGCGCGGCCGATGCCACTGTCGCCGCCCGTGATGATCGCGACGCGGTCGCGCAGCTGGTCGCTGCCGACATACGTCTCTTCGCCGTGGTCCGCGGTCGGGGTCATGTCGGCCTCGGTGCCCGGCGGCGCGACCTTCTCCTGGGGGTATTCGGGTCTAGGCCCCTGCTGGCGCGGGTCCTTCGGTTCGATAAGCGTGGTGGACATGGTCGTGTGGTGGCCTCCTCGGAGATGCGGGGCGCGCACACATGCGCGCGGCCCACACCGAAGATGCCCCGCGCGAAAAGTCCGGAAACCGGCCGGGCGCGCCCCCTACCGCTCTCCCTGACGGCCTGCCAGGTAATCTGTGTACAGGCCCACCAGCCAGAGCGCGAGAAAGGCCACCAGTGTCAGCCCCGCCGCCATTGCCAGCGCCCCTTCGTTATCCCCCGCCTGCACCGCCGCATAGAGCGCGAGGGGCAGCGTCTCGGTCTGGCCCGGTATAGAGCCCGCAACCATCAGCGTGGCGCCGAACTCCCCGAGCGCGCGGGCGAAGGCGAGGGTGAGCGCCGCCAGCAGGCCCCGGAAGGCGAGCGGCGCCAGAACATAGCGGAGCAGCGCGGGCTCGCTCGCCCCGAGCGTGCGCCCGACCTCCAGCATCTCCGGGTCGAGGCTGGCGAAGGTGGCGCTGGCCGTCCGCACAAAGAGCGGGAACGCAATCACCGCCGCGGCGACGGCCGCGCCCTGCCAGGTGAAGAGCAGGCGCACCCCCGCCGCGTCGTTCAGCCAGCGCCCGAACGCCGTGCCCTGCCCCAGCGCCATCAGGAGTCCGAAACCCACAACCGAGGGAGGAAGCACCAGGGGCAGCGAGAGCAGGGTCTCCACAAACGCCCGGCCAGGGAAGCGCCGATGCCGGGCGAGAAGGTAGGCGGCCAGGATGCCCGGGGGGACGACCAGGAGGGTCGCCGCGGCGGCGACCAGCAGCGACAGCCGAACCGGGTCGAGGTTCATGCCCGAGACGCCCCGGGCGGCGCGGTAAAGCCGAAGTCGGCCAGGATGCGCCGGGCGTCCGGCTGCGCCAGGAAGCGCACGAACCGCCGCGCCGGCCCCAGGGCGCGGGAACCGCGGACCACGGCGGCTGTGTAGCGGACCGGGTCATGGTCCCGCCCGGGCGTCGCGGCCGCGACCACCCGCACACGTCCGCGGGCTGCGCGGACATCCGTGGCGAAGACGATGCCCGCGTCCGCGTCCCCGGAGGCGACGTAGGCCAGCGCCTGGCGGACGTTCGCCGCCAGAGCCAGGCGCCCCTGCATCTGCCCCCACAGGCCGCGCGATTCCAGTACCTCTTTCGCGTACCGCCCTGCCGGCACCGCCTCCGGACGGCCTATCGAAACACGCCGCGCCGCGCCCAGGTCCGCCCAGCCCGCAGGCGGCTTCTTCGCTCCCACGGGCACGATCAGGACGACACGGTTCCCCGCGAAGTCGGCGCGTGTCGCCGGTTCAAGGCGGCCCGCGCGCTCCAGGTCGTCCACCTCCTTCGGAGAAGCCGAGGCGAAGACATCCACCGGGGCTCCCGCCCGAATCTGTTGAACCAGGGCGCCGGAGGCGGCGAAGTTGAAGCGGACCCGAACGCCCTGCTGCTTTGCGTACCGGTCGCCGAGCCGCTCGAAAGCGTCCGTCAGGCTCGCCGCTGCCGATACCAGTATCTCTTCCGCCATCTCCCGCCATGATAGCCGACACGGCCCATGCGGGGCAAGACGACGCGGCATCGGGAAATACGCCGTTCTGAGGACGCGAAAGCGGTCTGCCTTCTCTATGATAGGACCAGGCAATTACTGGGAAGGGTTAGGGAACCTGAGGATATGGATGACGTTGTCTTCCTGTCGCGGCTTCAGTTCGCGTTGACCGTCATGTTTCACTACCTGTTCCCGCCGCTGTCCATCGGGCTGGGGTGGGTTCTGGTATGTATGGAGGGGCTCTACCTGAAGACGCGCAACCCGCTCTATGAGCAGTTGGCCCGCTTCTGGACGAAGATCTTCGCGGTGAACTTCGCGATGGGGGTCGCCTCCGGCATCGTAATGGAGTTCGAGTTCGGCACCAACTGGGCCACCTACTCACGCTTCGTGGGGGATGTGTTCGGCTCCGCGCTCGCCTCCGAAGGCATCTTCGCCTTCTTCCTGGAGTCCGGATTCCTGGCGCTTCTGGTCTTCGGGTGGGATCGCATTCCACCGCGGATGCACTTCTTCTCTACCGTCATGGTCGCCTGCGGGGCGACCTTCTCCGCTGTCTGGATCGTGGTGGCGAACTCCTGGATGCAGACCCCCGCGGGCTACCACATCGTCGGCGAGTTCCCGAACGCGCGAGCGGAGATCACGGACTTCTGGGCGATGGTCTTTAACCCGTCCAGCATGGTCCGCCTCGGGCACACGCTGATCGGGGCGCTCGTCCTAGGCTCGTCGGTGGTCCTGTCGATCTCCGCGTACTACGTGCTCCGCGGGCGCCACCTTGCCTTTGCGAAGGCCTCGTTTAAGGTCGCCCTGGCCGTCTGCACCGCTGCGTCCCTGATGACGATGGTAACCGGTGACCTCTCTGCAAAAGTAGTCGCGAAGTACCAGCCTGCAAAGCTGGCCGCCTTCGAGGGACACTTTATTACCGGAACCGGCGGCGCGCCACTGTACCTCTTCGGCGTCCCGGACGTCGAAGAGGGGCGGGTGAACGGCGGCCTGGCCATACCGGGCCTGCTGAGCCTCCTGACTCACGGCGACCCGAACAAGCCCGTGGCCGGACTGGACCAGACGCCGCGCGCGGACTGGCCGAATGTCGCCCTGTCGTTCCAGACGTATCACCTGATGATTACGATCGGCGTCCTGTTTATCAGCCTGTCGCTACTCTCGGTGTTCCTGGCGTGGCGCGGGCGCCTCTTCGAGAAGCGGTGGCTGATGGGGGTGTGGGTGCTGATGATCTTCCCGGCCTACGCCGCGAACCAGTCCGGCTGGATTGCGGCCGAGGTGGGACGCCAGCCCTGGATTGTGTGGGGCCTGATGCGCACCAACGACGCCGTCTCCAAGGCGATCACCTCGCAGATGGTGCTCGGGTCCATCGTCCTCTTCTCGCTCATCTACGCCAGCCTGTTCGCCGTGTATATCTACGTCCTGAACAGCAAGATACAGCATGGGCCGGACGCTCCGGCGTCGGTGCCCGCGGGACCGGTAACCGCAGAGGACATGGCGGAGGTCGCCGGCCGCCGCCCCATCCACGCTGGGGCGCTGGCGGATGCCGAGTCGCGGCCCGCTGCTGCCGCGCCGAAGGAGGGGGTGGCCTGACATGGGACTCGACCTGAACCTTCTGTGGTTCGCGCTGGTGGGCGTCCTGCTCACCGGGTACGCCATCCTGGACGGCTTCGACCTGGGCGTCGGCATCCTGTACCCCTTCATCAAGGGGGACCGGGAGCGGCGGCTGGCGCTCAACTCCATCGGGCCTCTCTGGGACGGCAATGAGGTGTGGCTCGTGGTCTTCGGCGGCGCGCTGTTCGCGTGCTTCCCCGATGTCTACGCCACGATCTTCTCCGGCTTCTACATGGCGTTCATGCTGCTGCTGACCGCCATCATCTTCCGGGCCGTCTCCATCGAGTTCCGGAGCAAGGTCCACTCGCCGCGCTGGCGCGCGTTCTTCGACGGCACCTTCTTCCTGTCCAGCTTCCTGGCGACGTTCCTGTTCGGCGTCGCGGTCGGCAATATGCTCATGGGCATCCCGGTCGGGGCGGACAAGGAGTTCCAGGGGAGTTTCTGGACCCTGATCCGGCCCTATCCCCTCCTGGTCGGGGTGCTCACCGTGGCCATGTTCGCCATGCACGGCGCAATCTATCTGTACCTGAAGACCGAGCACGACCTTCAGCAGAGGGTCAAGGGCTGGATGTGGACCGCGTTTGGCACGTTCATGGCGCTCTATATCCTGGTCACCATGTACACGCTGGTGGCGCTGCCGCAGGTCGTCCAGAACTTCAAGACCCTGCCCCTGGCCTGGGCCGTGCCGGTGCTAAACGTCCTCGCGATCGCCAACATCCCGCGCGCCATCTACCAGGAGAAGCCGCTGTATGCCTTCCTGTCCTCCTGCGCCACGTTCGCGGCGTTCGTCTTCCTGCTCGGCATGGCCCTGTTCCCGAATCTGGTGCCCTCCAGCCTGGACCCGGCCTATAGCCTGACCATCTACAACGCCGCCTCGTCCCAGAAGACGCTGGGGACCGCGGCGATCATCGCCCTGATCGGCATGCCGCTGGTACTGACCTACACGATCATCATCTACTGGGTCTTCCGCGGCAAGGTGAAGCTCGGCGAGTTCAGCTACTGACACCCCGGATCGGTACCGCGCGGGCACGCCGCAAAATGGTGTGCCCGCGCTCGCCTGTCTTTGACAGCGGGCGGGCGTACCGCTACAATGGGCTACCACCATCCACAAGGGAGTTGGACGCGGTATGAACTCTGTCGTTCTGGTCCTTAGCGCCGCCTGTATTTTTGTCCTTGCTTATCGCTTTTACGGCGCCTTCCTCGCGGAGAAGGTGCTCCGCCTGGACAGTGCGCGACCCACACCCGCCGTAACGATGGCGGACGGCCGCGACTACGTAAAGACGAACCGTTTTGTGCTCTTCGGCCACCACTTCGCGGCCATCGCGGCGGCCGGGCCGCTCATCGGGCCGGTGCTCGCGGCGCAGTACGGCGTCCTGCCCGGCGCGCTCTGGATTCTGCTCGGCTCGGTGCTGGCCGGGGCGGTACACGACCTCATCATCCTGTTCGCCTCGGTGCGGCGGCGCGGCGACTCCCTGGCAACCATCGCGCGGGACGAGACCGGTCCCCTGACCGGCGCGGTGGCGCAGGTGGCTGTCCTGCTCATCCTGCTCCTCAGCATGGCGGTACTTGCCATCGTGGTGGTGAACGCCCTCGCCGAGTCCGCGTGGGGAACGTTCACCGTGGCGGCGACCATCCCCCTCGCCCTCTTCATGGGGCTCTGGATGTACAGGATCCGGCCCGGGAAGGTCGGCGAGGCGTCGCTGATCGGGGTCATTGGCCTGGTGGCGGCCACGCTCGCGGGGCCGTACCTGAAGCAGTGGGGCATCGACCACTGGTTCCTGCACAGCCGCGAGACCATCGCGCTCGCCCTGCCCACCTACGGCTTCGTGGCCGCGACACTGCCGGTGTGGATGCTGCTCTGCCCGCGGGACTACCTTTCGACCTGGGTGAAGCTCGGCGTGATCCTGCTCCTGGCAGGGGGCATCCTCGTGGTCGCTCCGTCGCTGCGGATGCCGCTGACGACGCCCTTCGTAGCCGGCGGCGGCCCGGTGGTGCCCGGCCCGGTATTCCCGTTCCTGTTCATCACCATCGCCTGCGGCGCCGTCTCGGGATTCCACTCGCTGATCGCCTCTGGGACCACGCCCAAGATGGTGCCGGACGAGGGCGCGATGCGCTTCATCGGCTACGGCGCCATGGTAACGGAGGGCTTTGTCGCCATCACGGCGCTAGTGGCGGCCTGCGCGCTGCACCCCGGGGACTACTTCGCTATGAACGCCGCGCCGATCGCGGCGCTGGTGAAGTCGATGAACGGCAACATCGACATGGCGGTGGTTTCGGCGGAGGTGCAGCGGCTCACCGGCTATGTGCCGGTGGAGATCGCCGCCCTGTCGGCGCAGGTGGGCGAGCAGCTTGTGGGCCGTACCGGCGGCGGGGTCGCGCTGGCGGTAGGAATGGCATCCATCTTCGGCCGGATTCCGGGCCTCTCGCATCTGCTGGCCTACTGGTACCACTTCGTGATCGTGTTCGAGGCGCTGTTCATCCTGACTGCGGTGGACACCGGCACGCGGGTCGCGCGCTACCTCGCCCAGGACGCCCTGGGCCGGGTCTGGAAGCCGCTCGGGGATAACAAGTCTGTGCCCGCGGTCGCCTTTGCTTCGTTCCTCGTGGTCGGGGCGTGGGGTTGGCTGGTATACAAGGGCACGATTATGAGCCTGTGGCCGATGTTCGGGGTGGCGAACCAGCTCCTCGCGGTGGTGGCGCTCGCGGTCGGAACCACCGTGCTGCTGAAGATGGGGCGTGCCCGCTACGCCTGGACCACGCTGCTCCCGCTCTGCTTCCTGACGGTAACCACTGCGACGGCGGGCGTCCTGAACATCGGGAACTTCGCCTCCCAGAAGTTCGTCGCTCAGTACGGCACTCTGTTCTCGGTTATCAATATTAGCCTGTCCGTGGTGCTCCTTGCCTGCGTGGCGGTGATCCTTGCGGCCTCCGTCGCCCGGTGGCGTCTGCTGTGGCGCACGCCGGACGCTCCTGCGGAGAGGGCGGAGGGAACAATCCCGGCAATTGCGGCAGGATAATCCCCGGTGCAAAGACGTATACTTAAGGAGCGCTCTGGCTGATGCGCTCCTCCCAAAAACCATGCCCTGTGTGACCAGAACCGGGATTGTCATCCCGCCCAGCAGCAAGCGCGTCCTCTTCCGTCCGTTCCAGTTCTCCCAGGACGCCCGCTATCTCAAGATCATCGCCCGCGTCCTTTCCATGTCGGAGGCGGAGGTGGAGAAGCAGACTCGCGAGGTCATGATCGACTTCGACGGGCGTCACCAGCGGCTGGAGCGCTACTTCCTGCGGCGCTTCAACCAGGTTCGACACCACATCCCCCTGGACACCGAGCTCTCGCTGGCGCGGCGGGTGCTGATTGGCGCCTTCTTCACGATGGAGTACTCGCTGGAGTCGGCCGCGCTATTCAACCCGTCGATCGTGCCGCACCCGGACCAGAGCGGGCTGCCGGAGGGGGCGCTACGGTTCGTCATCAGCCTGCGCGCGGTCGGTGAAGGGCACATCTCCTCGATTACCTTCCGCTCGGGCGTGGTGGCCGCGGACGGCGACATCGTGATCGACGAGGCGTCGCCCTATGTCACGGCCCCGGAGACCTTCCCGGACCCGTACTACGAGAAGGCGCTCTTTGAAAAGAAGCTGATCGAGATGGAGGTGCTGACGGACCTCGCGCGCGACGTGCTGACGTCGCTGGAGGACACGTTCACCCTGGAGCAGCTAAAGACGGCGATCGGACTCGTGCGGCGGATTAACCGGGCCCGCGCGGGTGAGTTCGAGCGGACCGCTCAGGACATCCTGACGCTGGCGCAGGCGAACTACGACATCCTGTACAAGCCGGACACCGAGCTATCCGAGCGCGTTATCTTCCCCTACTCGCCCACCGAGAGCAACGGAATCGAGGACGCCCGGTTTGTGCGGTTCACGCACGACGACGGCCGCGTCCTCTACTACGCCACCTACAGCGCGTACGACGGTAAGACGGTCATCCCGCAGATCCTCGAGACCAGCGACTTCCTGCACTTCAAAATCGCGACCCTGAACGGCCCCGAGGTGCAGAACAAGGGCATGGCGCTGTTCCCGCGCCGCGTGAACGGCCAGTTCGCCATGATCTCGCGGCAGGACGCCGAGAACATCTTCATTATGTTCTCCGACGACGCGCACTTCTGGTACACCAAGCAGCTCCTGCTGAAACCCACCTACCCCTGGGAGTTCGTGCAGCTTGGCAACTGCGGCTCGCCCATCGAGACGGACGCCGGCTGGCTGGTCCTGAGCCACGGAGTCGGCCCGGTGCGGCGATACGCCATTGGCGCCTTCCTGCTGGACCGCGACGACCCGACCAAGGTCATCGGGCGCATGAAGGAGCCCCTGCTTTCGCCCAACGCCAACGAGCGCGAGGGGTACGTGCCGAACGTGGTGTACTCCTGCGGGGCGCTGATTCACAACGGTCTGCTCATCCTGCCCTACGCCATGTCGGACTACGCCAGCAGCTTTGCCACCGTCCCCGTGGATGAGATCCTGGCGGCGATGTCCTGAAACGCAGCATGATCATTCGATGCATCTCCGGCCGCTTTGGCCTGACACTTGCCTCTGCCGCGCTCGCGGCGCTCATCGCCGGGGGGCAGCCCGCGAACGCACAGCAACCGCCGGCACAACAGCCCCCGACCACGCCCGCGGCAAAGCCCGCCGCAGTCCCGGTTGCGCCGTACCTCCAGCGCTCCGAGCGTACCGTCCGGACGCTCGCGCCGGGAGTGGAGCTGATCCAGGAGGTCGTGACCGAAGGACCGGACGCCCCGCTCGTCGTTACCGCGGTGATCGTCGACCCGAAAAAAAGCGGCGTGCGGATTGAGGCGGCGCTCGGCCATGACCGCGTATGGGCGGACACCCCCTCGCAGGGGCGCGAGACGGTCTCGGCGCTGGCGAAGCGGCGGGGCGCTCTGGTGGCGCTGAACGCGGGCTTCTTCACCTTCTCCAGCGGGCACCCGATCGGGCTGCATGTGGAGAATGGCGACCTGATCACCGAGCCCTCGCTGAACCGCTCCGCGCTGGTCCTGTCGGCAGACCGCGCCGCCGTCTCCACGTTCACGTTCGTGGGAGAGGTGGCGGCCCCGGGCGGCGTGAAGCACACGCTGCACGGCCTGAACCGTAAGCCGACGCCGCCGGACAAGGGCAACGAGCTTCTGCTTTTCAGCCCGCGCTTCCGTGACCGTACGCTGGCGCAGCCGGGCCGTGTGGAGGTTGTCCTCCGACTCCCCACACCAGGGCCGCTCACGCCCGGGAAGTCGCTTACGGGCACGGTGGAGACCGTTTCGACCGGCGGGGACACGCCGATCGTGCCGGGGACCGTGGTTCTTAGCGGCGGCGGCGCGGCGGGCACGTGGCTCCGCACCAACGCCGCCCCCGGAGCGCAGCTTTCGGTGCGGATGGAAATCAACGCCGTCGAGCGCCTCCCCTTCCCGGTGGCGGATATCCGCCAGGCCATTCAGGGCGTGCCCCGGTTGCTCACGGGCGGGCAGGTGACGGTGCGGGCGCGCGAGGAGGGCTCCAGCGCGAGTTTCGTGCGGGACCTGCATCCCCGTACCGCGGCGGGAATTACAGGAGACGGTCGTCTCGTATTCCTAACGGTGGACGGACGTCAGGCGGGGCTCAGCCGCGGCATCTCTCTGGATGAGACGGCCCGCTGGCTGTTGAAGTTCGGGGCGGTCGATGGGGTCAATCTAGATGGCGGAGGCTCCACGACGCTGGCGGTCCACGGCACGGTAGTGAACTCGCCGTCCGGCGGCGCCGAGCGTTCGGTAGCCAATATGTTTGTGGTGTACGGCGCGCCGGAAGCGCCCGCGGACGGGACGGCCGTCTCGGGATACACGCTCTCCGGGCCCACGGCTCCCCTGGTCGTGGGGCAGGCAGTGGATTGCGTGGTGACGGGGCTGCCGGCGGATGCCCAGGATAAGGTCGTGTGGGGTGTCGAGGGGGGCGCGGGCTTCGTCTCTCAAAGCGGCCGGTTTGCGGCCGTCCGCCCTGGGACCGCGCGCGTGGTAGCCATTCTGCCGGGAAATCTCAAGCTCGTCCTCCCCGTCACCGTTCAGGGCGCCCCGAAACCGCCCGACCTGCTCCCGCCTGGCACACCAGCGGAGGGGAAACCGCCCGCCACCGGCGGCGCACCCAAGTAGACAGATGATAGCGCTTTCGCGCCCTTCTTGACGCTAAACAACCGCCCCTGTTATAATTGCACCGGTTCGGCCCTCACGCCGCCGGCGCGGTGCGGATGCCGACGGGATATGCGCTGTTACGAATCCATAGAGGTAAAAGACAGTTATGATTAATCTCCCCCGCCGCCGCGCGGTCCGCCGCGCCGGACTTGCCGTGGCGGCCGTAGCGATGTTGTGGACCGTCGGGACCACTGTATCCCACGCCGCCGACTGGCCGATGCTCCGGGGCGATGCGCGCCGCTCGGGCGTGGCCGGTGAGGCTGTGGCGCCCCCGCTGACACTGCTGTGGCGGTTCACCGGCGCGCCGCTCGGTAATAACGTCGCCGCCCCCTCCATCGTGGGCGACACCGTGGTCTTCGCGGGCCGCGCCCAGGGTAACGCTGACAGCGGCGGCGTGGTCTTCGCGGCGGACGCCCGCACGGGCAGCCAGAAGTGGATCTTCCCCGGCGAGAACGGTCTGCGCGACCGGAAGCTGTTCACCACCGCGCCGATGATCCATAACAACGCCGTGTACATCGGGGCGTCAGACGGTTACCTGTACGTGCTGGACCTGAATACCGGCCGCGAACTGCGCAAGTTCCGCACCGGCGGCCCCGTGGGCTCGTCGCCGATCGTGCAGGACGGCGTGCTGTACTTCGGCTCCAACGACCGCACTCTGTATGCCCTGGACCCGGAGACGGGCAACCAGGCGTGGCGCACGCTCTACAAGGCGCAGGACACGATCAACTCGGCCCCGGTGGTGGCGGACTCGCTCCTTTTCTTCACCACCAGCGACCAGTTTGTCCACGCCGTCAAGGTGGCCACGGGCATCCCGCGGTGGCAGAATCGCCTCCCGTTCCGCTACCAGTCGAACGCGGCAATCTACGCGGATAACACGCTGTATGTGCCGTCCGGCCCGCGCATGAACGCGATCCAGCCCACGTCCGGCAACTTCCGCTGGCAGCGCGACTTCCCGGGCGACATTCTGACCGCCCCGGTCGCGGCCGACGGCGTGGTGTACGCTGTCAGCCGCAACGCCCGCAGCGGCGCCTACGAGATGTACGCCCTGCGCTCCAACAACGGGCGCGAGTTCTGGGAAAAGCCCGCGGTGATCCCCTTCGCGCCGTCTGCGGCGCCGACGATCTCCGGGAACGTCATCTACGTGCCGACGAACCGCAGCACCGTGGTCGCCGTGGCGCGCGATACGGGCGAGATTCTGTGGCAGTACCGCATCGAGCCGTCGGTGAACCGTGCGGGCGCGGTCGCGCCCGCCGAGGTGGCGATCACGGCTCCGGTTTCCGTGGCCAATGGCGCCCTCTACGTCCTGACGGACGACGGCACGCTTTCGGCGTTCCGGGCTGACGCGCCGGATAGCACGGCCCCCTTTGCCACGCAGCTTTACCCCGCGCCGGGCAGCTCGGTCAACGGTGGGCCGGGCCTGATCCTCGCGGCCAAGCTAACGGACCCGGGCTCCGGCCTTGAGACCAGCAGCATCAAGATGCTGCTCGACGACAAGGAGGTCGGTGCGAGCTACGATCAGGTTCAGACCCTGGCCTACTACCGCACCCGGGGCACCGGTAAGATCGTGGACCCGCCGCTCGCGAACGGCCGCCACACCGTCACCCTCACCGCCAAGGACTACCGCGGCAACACGCTGGAGCGGACCTGGTCGTTTGTGGTGGACAACTCGCTCCCGCCGCCCTCCAGCACCGAGGCGCCGGCGGTCCGGCCGAGCGGTATCACCGCACCGGGCGCGGGCGCGGGTGGGCAGCGGCCCGGTGGCCGGGGACGCGGCGGTAACAGCGGTGGACAGCAGGGACCGGGCGGCGGACCCGGCGGGACTCCCCCGCCTCCTCCGCCGGGTGGCACTCCCCCGCCGCCTCCCAGCGGCGGTGAGGGAGCCTGACACCTCCACCCGTCTCTCTATCTCCCTGTTGGCGCGAACGGGGCCGCCTCGCGGTCCCGTTCGCCGTTTTTCCGCTTTCCGCCGGACGACCATGGCCGACACCCCCTCCTCATCCCCACCGACCTGCTTCCGGATCACCGATGACGACGGAGGCGCGAACTTCCTGGCGTTCCAGCGCCTGGCCGACGCCCTGCTGCCGCCCGCGCGGTTGAAGGCGCTGCTCGACCGGGTCGGCGGATCCCCCCTGGAGGCGCTGCGCGTACCGGCCGCAGACCTGCGCGGGGCGGATCTCGGCTTCACCGAGCGTCAGGCGGCGCGGCTTGCGGAGGCAGCGGGCGCGCCGCTGCCCCCGCGCTTCCAGGAACGGGCGGAGACGCTGGGCGTATGCGGCATCACGTGGCGCGATCCGGCGTACCCCGCGGGCCTCGTGCCGCTGGACGATGCCCCGCCGATGCTCTTTGTGCGCGGGGCGCTGAGACCCGAGGACCGGTTCGCCGTGGCGATCGTCGGCTCGCGCCGTGCCACGGCCTATGGTAAAGAGCAGGCGGAGGCGTTCGCCGCCGACTTTGCCCGCCACGGCCTCATGGTGGTCTCCGGGGGCGCGGCCGGAATCGACACTGCAGCCCACCAGGGGGCGCTTGGAGTCGGAGGGCGCACCGTGGCGGTACTCGGCTGCGGTGTGGATATCACCTACCCTGCCGAGAACCGCGCCCTCTTTGAGCGCGTCGCCCGTGGCGGTGCGGTGGTCTCCGAGTTCTCCCTCGGAACCCGCCCCGAGCCGTGGCGATTTCCCACGCGCAACCGGATCATCGCCGGGATGGCGCGCGCAGTCGTCCTGGTCGAGACACCGGAGGCGAGTGGCGCGCTCGGCACGGCACGGTGCGCCGCGGAGTATGGGCGGGACGTCTGGGTCGTGCCGGGCCCCGTCAACACCGGACGCTCGCGCGGCGGCCATCAGCTCGTTCAGGATGGCGCGTCGCTTGCCGACCGGCCGGAAGACGTCCTGTCGTCCCTCGGTATCGTACCGAAGGCGGCTACCGACCGCGACCGCGCCGCCGCGGCGGTTCAACTTGGCGCAGCGGCCCCGCCGCCGGTAGCGGCCTCCGCCCCGGCTCCTGCGGCGCCACCGCTTCCCGAACCGGAGGCGAAACTGCTCGCGGAGTTCGACCTGATCCCGAAGCACCTGGACGAAGCCGCATCCCGGGCCGGGCTGATCGCCTCGCAGGCGGCGGTGACGGCAACGCTCCTGGAGATGAAGGGTTTGATACGACGCCAGCCCGGTAATCTTTTTGTACGCACGCTGTAGCCACGATAAAGAATATGTCTGCGTTCAAACCGATCGGAGGAACGAATCCATGCAAAAGAAGAAACCCCGCCCCCTGAACCCCGAAGCTGCCAAAATTCTGGAGCAGTACCGCAATGCAGGCAAGTCCGTCCCTGGCAAAGACGGCAACGCCCTTGGCCCCGATGCAGACACGGGCGGCGGCAACTCTGCCCCCGTCGTGGGGCCGCCGCCCGCCGCCCCCATGCGGCGCAGCGGCACCCGGGGAAAGTAGCCGCTCGGGGTTCCGAACCGTAAGAGCGCAGCCGACGAGTATTTCGTCGGCTGCGCTCTTTTCCTTCCCGGGCGCAAATCTTAACCCTGGCTTAATCTATCGGCGCGGGCGCGGCGCTATAATCCCGGCAGTTGGGCGACGTTGGAAGTCCCCACCCCTGGAGGTTTGAGGAATGCAGACGCGGAACCACGCCGCCTTCGCCCCGGGTAAGTCTCTCGGATTTACCCTGATCGAGCTTCTTGTCGTAATCGCCATCATTGCTATCCTTGCCGCTATTCTCTTCCCGGTATTTGCGCAGGCACGAGAGAAGGCGCGGCAATCGTCCTGCCTTTCAAATGGCAAGCAGATGGGGCTCGCCGTTCTGCAGTACGTACAGGACTACGACGAGACCTATCCCCAGGCGTACTTCTACGCGAACGATGTGAACAGCTCTGGTGGCTACTACCAGTGGTCGGGGACGGTTCAGCCGTACGTGAAGAACCTGGGAATCTTCATCTGCCCGTCGGATGTGGCGGGCGGCCTGGCCCCGACAAACTTCCTCGGCGACAATGGCGGGTTCGGCGTACCGGAGGGGCAGACCTCAGCGGCGGCCATCGCCGATGTTCAGGCGCCGCGCCTCTCCTACATCGCCAACTCGAACATCATGCCGCGCAAGCGCCGCACCGCCGACCCGGCCCAGGTCGTCCCGTCGTCCCTGATTGATGAGCCGGCGAACGAAATCCTGATCGCGGAGATGACCGACACGCCCGCCTGTATCAACGACTCTTCGGCGGCCTCCGGCGTGGCCTACAAGACGCACCGCTCTACAAACGGTTTCGCGACTGCGGCGTCCGGCCAGTTGACCGCGAAGTGGGCCGGCGAGTCCGCCGCGGACTACACGAACCCGGTCTACGCGGTGGACTACAACCAGATTAGCGGAGGGAACGACCTCTGGAGTCTGTGCCGCGAGAACAGCGCCGCTGCCTACCTGCACCTCGCCTACATCGAGCCGGACCGCCATAACGGCGGCTCGAACTACGTGTTTGCGGACGGCCACGCTAAGTGGTACAAGCCGCAGCAGACCCTCAACCCGCAGAACTACCTCTGGGGCAAGAAGCTCCACCCCGGCGCAAACCAGCCTATCCTCAACCCCGCCACCGGCGAACCGGTGCTTTAAGCCGGCCGCCCGACAGAAAAAAGCGCCGGCCTCCCGCGGGAGGCCGGCGCTTTTTCCATCTTTTGTGGTGCGGGCGTATCAGTCGTCCAGACTGATGCGCGCGATGACCGGGTCCTTCTCCATGATGAGCTTGCCGCCCTCCACACGGAACACGCCGGTGGCTGCGGTGTCGATCAGCAGGATGTCGTGGCTTGCCATCAGGATCGTCCCCTCGAACTGCGACAGGGCCTCCACCAGCACCTGCCGGGCGTTCGGGTCCAGATGGTTGGTCGGCTCGTCCAGCAGGTAGAAGTTCGCCGGGCGCAGCAGGAACTTCGCCAGCGCCACGCGGGACCGCTCCCCGCCGGAGAGGTGCCCCACCTTCTTGTAGACCTCATCCTTCTTGAAGAGGAGCTGCGCCAGCAGGCCGCGGGCCATCTCCTCCCGCTGGTGGTCGAGACCATACAGCGTCTCCTCCAGCACAGTCCGGTCGGGCACGAGCGCCTCGGCCTGATGCTGGGCGAAGTAGGAGATCACCGTCTTCGGGCTGACCGTCACCTTACCCTTTGTCGGCTCCTCCACCCCGGCCACGATCTTCAGGAGGGTGGACTTGCCTGCGCCGTTCGGCCCCACCAGGGCGATCTTATCGCCCCGGACGATGGTCAGGCTGATGTCATCGAGGATGACCTTCTCGCCGTACTGCTTGGTCACGCTCTCGATCACCACCGGCTCCGGCGAAGAGCGCGGCGGCTCCGGAAGCTGCAGGTAGATGGTGCGCTGCTTGTCGCGCGGCCGGTCCAGAATCTCCAGCTTGTCCAGCATCTTCTGCCGGCTCTCGACCACGCCCGCCTTGGACTTGTTGCCCCGGAACTGCTCGATGAACTGGCGGGTGGCCGCCAGCTCCTTCTGCTGGGCCTCCCACGCCTTCACCGCGCGCTCGTGGGCCTCCTGCTTCTGCTGCTGGTAGTCCGAGTAGTTGCCCGTGTACACCTTCACCCGGGTGTACTCGACTTCGACGATCTTCTCGACCGTCATGTCGAGGAAGTCCGGCTCGTGCGAGATGATGATAACGCTCCCCGGGTAGTTGGGGATGTAGTCATACATCAGCCAGTACTTCGCCGAGTCGTCCAGGTGGTTCGTCGGTTCGTCCAGGAACAGGTACGCGGGCTCCTGCAGGAGCAGCTTCGCCATCGCGATGCGCATCTGCCAGCCCCCGGAGTACGTGTCCGTCAGACGGCTCGTCGCGTCCTGCTCGAACCCGAGACCGTTCAAAACGCGGTGGATGCGCGCGTCTACCGTGTGCGCCTCCAGGCGGTCCACGTCATCCGCCGCCTGCGCGAGCGCCGCCAGGTCCGCTGCGGACGCGTCCCCCGCCGCCACGACCTCCGCCGCCTTCGCCAGCCGCGCCTCCAGGTCCGCGATGCCGGGAAGGGCATCGCGCATCTCCTCGCCGACCGTCACCCCGAGACGACACTGCGACTCCTGCGACAGGTAGCCGCGAGACGCCCGGTGAGCGTTTACCGTCCCCTTGTCCGGCTCTTCCAGCCCGGCAAGGATCTTGACCAGCGTGGACTTCCCCGCGCCGTTCAGACCAACTATCCCCACGCGCTCCCGGGGGCCGATGACCAGGCTGACATCCTCCAGGACCTTCTGCGCTCCAAACGACTTATAAATATTATCCGCCGTCAGCATTTCTGGTGGCAGTCCTTCCGGGGGAGCCGTTCCATCCGGCACGCCACTGTCGCCCCCGCCGCAAAAAAGGCGGCCCGCCTATTCGGGTCGCCTTCGTGCCATAATACCTCGCCCATTATATCGCACGGGGCTCCCACGGGCAAACACAGGGGTACCCGAAGGCCCACGATCGTTGCTATAATTGTACCAATTTCTACCGCGTACTAATGAGGGGAACCACGATGTCTCGTACTCTCACCGGGCGCCGGCGCCCACCCCTTCCCGCCGCCGTCGCCGCCGTCGCCGCCCTCAGCCTCCTCGTCGCGGCGGCCGGGGCTCCGCCCGCCCGGGCAATCGTCACCTACGGCTCAGACGTTCGGCTCACGTCTCCCCCGCCGGCCTCGCTCCTGGACCACGGCTACCAGTACATCGGCCCGGATAACACGTACTTCAACCCGCTGCCCGTCGCACCGAACTACTTCCTGTACGCCAAGCACGTCTCGGGCGGGCGCGTGGGGCAGACCTTCCAGTATTTTGGGCAGAGTTACACCATTCAAGAAGTGATCCCCCACCCTACCAACGACCTCGCCCTGCTGCGGGTCGATAACGTGTTTACGAACCCCATCCCGCTGTACCAACCGGGCGGCTCGGAAGTAGGCGCCGAAGTCTTCATCGCCGGTAAGGGCGGCTTCATGCAGAAGTCCGGCCCCATCATCGCCGTGGATACCGGGGGCTCGCCCAGCTACGCAGGACTTCAGAACGGATGGAGCCTGACCAACATCGGGGACTCGGCGTCCCGGACGTGGGGGCAGAATCGCGTCAACAGTCTGGTCGGGATTCAGGCGAACGGAGCCGTTGTGTCGGGGGAGGACTACCTGCGCATGACGTTCGACCAGCCGGGACAGGGCGACAACATCTATGGCGACGCCGCCCAGCAGGCCAACGAAGCGATGGCGAGTTTTGGCGATTCCGGCGCCGGAGTCTTCATGCTCCAGAACGGTCAATGGCGGCTGGCGGGAGTAGTCTATGCGGTCGACGCAGGCTTCTATTCGACTCCGACCTCCAGCAGCCCCAACACCGGGGCCATCTATGATGCCCGCGGGATGTGGGAGGACGTCGGCGGCGGTCAGCCGCGCCGGTACATCACCGGTGACGAACCGGTGCCCCTTGCCTTCTACGCCACGCGCATCTCCAATAATCTGGACTGGATACACGCCAACACAAACTTCACCGTGGCAACGGTCCCGGAACCGGGTACGGCTGCTCTGACGGCGTTCGGCGCGGGCGTGGGCGCTGCGGCCTGGGGCGTCTCCGCCCGGCGGCGCCGGAAGCGCGGCGCATAATGCCGCAGGTGGTGGCGCGTCCTTCCCGGCGGGCCGCCCTCTCCGCGGTCGTGTGGCTCGTCGCCTCCCTGCTCGCCATCCCGCCGCTGGCAGCCCCCGCCGGAGCGATACTGACCCTCAAAGCGCCCGGCCGCAACACCACCCCGCCGTCCGGCGATCTGGCAGGGAGCGGCTGGGACCTTCAGGGGAAGTGGGGCGCGGGCGTCGGCACGCCCATCGCTCCCCGCTACTTCGTCACGGCGCGGCACCTGGGCGGGCGCGCCGGGGACACGCTGGAGCTTGGAGGGCGATCGTATACCGCCCAGCGAGCCTACTGCTCCCGCAAGGCGGACCTCTGCGTGTGGCGAGTCCAGGAGACGTTCCCCGCGTTCGCCCCGCTGCACCTGAGCGGCGGTGAGGTCGGCCGGGACGTGGTGTTGTTCGGGCGCGGCACGGCGCGCGGCCGCCCGATCACGCAGGGCGGACGGGTCTGTGGCTGGGAGTGGGGCCCTTCGGACGGCGCCCTGAGTTGGGGGACGAACCGCGTCGAAGCGATTCTGCCGGGGCCGGGCGGCGCGGCGGGGGGACGGCTTCTCGCCTTTGCGTTCGACCGCGGTGGCGGTGAGAACGAGGCATGCGTCTCCACGGGCGACAGCGGCGGGGGCGTCTTCCTGCGCGAGGGGGGGCAGTGGCGCCTTGTCGGCGTGATCCAGTCCGTGATGTCGCACCTGGCGCGCCATGCGGACGGGAGCGGCCCGGTGACCGGCGCGCTGTTCGACACGCGCGGGTTCTTCGTGGCGCAACCCGGCAAGAACGGCTCCCGCGTGTATCAGAAGATTCCGGAAGTGCCGCGCCCGCAGCCGATGGTGGCGTTCGCCGCGTGCCTGTCCGACGATGCCGAGTTCCTGCGCGCCGTGCTCGACGGGCGAGGCGACGCCTACGCCTGTATGCCGGGGGAGAAGGGGCGGCCGTGGCTGCGGTGGCTCGCCGCGGCGGCCGCCCTGGCGTGCGTGGTGCTCACCGCCGCGGTGGCCGCCGCTCTAAACCGGCGCGGAGCGGACCGGCTCAATGACGGAGATAGCGGTCGGTGATTGCGGTCCCGATCTCGGCGCAGCGCACCTGGATGTTCTCCAGGAACGTGTGCAGGCCCGCTGCGTGCATATCCGCGACCGTGCAGAAGGAGAGCTCCGCGTGCAGCTTCCCCGCCAGCTTCTCGGCGTCGTTGGCATAGCGCCGGCCTGACGACCCCGAGATCGAGCGGAGACAGCGCTCCAGCATCGAAACCGCGTGGTGAATGGACGACGGGTACTCCCAGTCCAGAGTCAGGAACGATAAGACGTTATCGGGCGTTATCCCCCCGCGGTAGGTCTTGCGGAAGGCCTCAAAGGCGGACGCGGACTTCAGACACGCAATCCACCCGTGTGTGTCGAACACCTCGTTCTCATCCAGAACGAAATCGCCCCCGGTCAACTCACGGACCAGCACCTCGGTCAGCCGCGCCATCTGGTCGGCGCGCTCCAGATACACACCAGCCTTCAGGAAGTAGTAGGCGTCCCCGATAAGCATGGTGCGCTCGGCGAGGCCATAGAAGAGGTGGCAGCGGTTGCGGATACCTACCAGGAATTCGTGCGGACTGCCCGCGAGCATCCGCTCGGCATCCCACTTCATCAGTTCCAGGAAGCTGCGGTTGATCGTCTCCCACATCTCGGACGAGAGGATCTCCCGGACCCCCTGGGCGTTCTGGCGGGCCGCACGGACGCAGGATACGACGGAGTTCGGCTGGTCCGGGTCGAACACCAGGAAGCGGATGATGTTGCTCTCCTCCACCTCCCCATAGCGCGCCTTGTAGATCAGTTCGTCTTCGCTGATCTCCAGAATGGAGGTCCACAGGGACGTGGGGTCGTTGAGCGAGGCCGGCGACTCCAGCGCCGCGTGGTACTGGACGTCCACCAGGCGCGAGGTCGCCTCGGCACGCTCCAGGTAGCGCCCGATCCAGAACAGGGAGTCCGCTTCACGAGACAGCATAGGGGTGGGTACGATCCTCCGTCGCGCGCACGCGCGCCTACGATTTCATCCCGCTCTGGACCTGGCTCTGCGACTGCCACTGTCCCTGAGACTGGTGCGACTTTACAGCGGGGGCGGGTGAGGTGGGAGCCGGCGCGGCCGACACCGTCATGGCGGCGCGGCGGCGCCCTCCGGCTACAGGGCGCGAAAGGACCCAGGTGTCTTTGGAGCCTCCGCCCTGCGAGGAGTTCACCACATAGGAGCTTTCGCGCAGAGCCACGCGGGTCAGTCCGCCGGGAATGATCGTGACGCCGCTGGGACCGGAGAGGATATACGGACGCAGGTCCACGCGACGGGGAACGATCCCCTGCCCTTCGATATAGCAGGGCGTGGCCGACAGATCAACCACGGGCTGGGCGAGGTAGTTGCGCGGAGTGGCCTTGACCTTCTCGGCGAAGGCCGCGCACTCCTCCCGGGTCGCCTGCGGACCGATGAGCATGCCGTAGCCGCCGGACTCGTTCGCCGCCTTGACCACCAGCCGCTCGATGTTGGCAAGGATATGGTCCTGCTCGGCTTCCTCCCAGGCGCAGTAGGTCTCCACGTTGGGGAGGATCGGGTCTTCCTTAAGGTAGTAACGGATGATGTCCGGGATGTAGCGGTAAACCACCTTATCGTCGGCTACCCCCGTCCCAACCGCGTTGGCCAGGGCGACGTTCCCTGCGGCATAGGCACGCATCAGACCGGGGATTCCGAGCACGGAGTCCGAGCGAAAGACCTCCGGGTCGAGGAAGTCGTCATCGATACGCCGGTAGATGACATCCACGCGCTGAGCACCGTGCGTGGTCTTCATATAGACCACGTCGGCGTCCACATACAGGTCCGTCCCCTGCACCAGTTCGATGCCCATCTGCTGCGCCAGGAACGCGTGCTCGAAGTAGGCAGAGTTATAGATACCGGGAGTCAGAAGCACGACCACAGGGTTGTACGGACGCGGCGACAGGGCGCGCAGATTGTCGAGCAGGCAGGTCGTGTAGTGGTCCACGGGGCGCACGGGGTGCGCGGCAAACACCTGCGGGAAGATGCGCGCGAGGATCTGCCGGTTCTCCAGCACATACGACACGCCGGACGGCGTGCGCAGGTTGTCCTCCAGAACGCACCAGTTGCCCCTCGCATCCCGAATCAAGTCCGTCCCGCAGATGTGCACAAACAGGTTGTGCGGCACCGGGCAGCCGACGAAGGCGCGCCGGTAGTGGACGGCGGACTCGATCAGGTCGAACGGCAGGACCCGGTCCTTGCGAATCTGGCAGTCCTCGCGATAGAGGTCGGCCAGGAAGAGGTTGAGCGCCCTGATACGCTGCGTCAGCCCCCGCTCCACCAGATCCCATTCGTCCGCCGGGACGATGCGCGGGATCAGATCGACCGGGAAGGTGCGCTCCACCCCCGCTGCGTCGCCATAGACGGTGAAGGTGATCCCCTGATTCATCAGGGTAGCGTCCGCCGCAGCAACGCGGCGCCGGAACTCCTCCGGGGACATGGTCGCCAGCCGCTCGTAAAGCGCTTTATAGTGCGGTCGGGGGGTCAGGTTCGCCGGGTCGGCGAACATCTCGTCGTAGGCGCCCTGATAGCCTCCTCGCACCAGGCCGTCGTTATAGGCGGCAAACAAGCTCATGCGGCGGCGACGCTCTCCCTTCGGGCGGGTAATACGGGGATGGTGAATTATACGATAGTGGCCAGCACGGCGTCAAGCGGCCTTCACCGTAGCGACCTACCTAAAAACGCCGCGCGCCGGAGCGTTTCGGCTCCGGCGCGCGGCATTTCGGTGGTGTGCTAGAAGAAGCTAAGCGGGGGTGGCAGGACTCGAACCCACGACATTCGGTTTTGGAGACCGACGTTCTACCACTGAACTACACCCCCTGGGGGGAAAGCGACGTTCAGGGCGGCGGGATTGCGCCCCTTTCGCCCTGAACGTCCCTAGTGTACGCTACTTCTGCTCGCGATGCAACTTGTGCGCGCGGCAGGAGGGGCAGAACTTGTTAAGCTCCATGCGCCCCGGGTCGTTGCGCTTGTTCTTCTTGGTCACGTAGTTGTGCTCCTTGCACTCCGTGCAAGCGAGCGTCACCACGATCCGGTTTTCGCTGCTCTTCGAGGCCATCTGTTGCCTTCTTCCTACTGATCAGTCGCGATTACTCGATGACCTTAGCGACGACTCCAGCGCCGACGGTGTGGCCGCCCTCACG